>JBPCVD010000357.1:0-14128 GCA_051010815.1 Rubripirellula sp. | reverse complement strand
GGATGGGACCGGCCGACATCAATCCGTCCGATTCGATCAATGCCGATTCCGCAACCTGAGGCTCCGACAAACGTGGGTTGATCGGCGCGGGTAGGACTTCCAGAGCCTCGGTGTTTTGACCGGGAATCTTCACCGATGGGACTTGCGGCGTGGGAGCCTGCACCTTCGCGGGAGACTGCACCTTAGCGGGAGACTGTGCCACCACGTTTTGAGGCGAGACCGCCAATGCAATCCAACCCACCGCCAACGTTATCCAACCCATCAGCGACATTGTGAAACACGCGCATCTTCGCGTCAGACCTTCGGAAGCTTTACCTTGCTGCCCTTGGAATTTGACTTGGGTTCGTCGTCGGCCACAACTGGCGGGAATCCGTTCAATTGACGCCATATCTCGTATCCAAGTGACACCTGCCGCAGTAATACCCATCCATTCGATCGAACGCCTTGCCTAAGGTATCGACCGTCCGGCCAATTGCTCTCACCATCAATCCCGATGTCGGGCGAAACAACGACGCGAAAATTGCCCATACCATCATCAGTTGGGAAGACTCGGTTGACTTTTCCGCCAAAAGTTCCCACGGCAACCGATGGCCAACCGACGAATTGAACTGCGGGCCAGCCTTCGAATTGCAATCGCACGCGATCGCCAGCGTGCACGAGTGGCATGTCGTTGCCACTGACGCTCATTTCAACGGCAAGCTCGGTTGCGACCGGAACGATCACGAACAGTTGGTCTCCCTCTTTGACCGTGTCGCTACCCTCGAGACCGTACCACTGCTGAATGTGCCCCGATCGTGGCGCACGAATCTCCAAACGATCTAATTCTCCTCGCTTGGTCTCTAAATCAAGCAGTTCTTTTTCGATCGTTCGAATCTTCTGAATCGCCTCCAAAACTTTTTGATTCGCGACCCGATTTTTGATGTCGATGTCTCGTCGTTTCGACTCGATCTCCTCTTCCTTTGACAACATTGTGGCGTAGGCCTCGGCGACGGCTCCCTCGGACTTCAACACCTTGGCGCGCTGGGCCGTAACCGCCTGCTGCTTGCTAAACAGCTCTTCCCGCGAAATCAACCCGCGTTGGGCGACCTCGTCGGCGATTTTCAACTGGTTCTGTTTGTCTGCTAGTTCCGCCTCGATAGCGATGACCTCGTTCTTTGCTTGCTCCCACTTCTGGTGCGCCGCCTGATAGTCCTGCTTCATGGACTCGCTCAAGCTCACTCCACTACTTTCCTGTAATTCGGCCGCTTGCTCCGATACCGAAAGGCTCGATTCCGCCGCTGATTTTTTGGATTCGATCGCCAATATCTGCGTGTCAATTTGTTGCACACCCTGGACGGCAAAAGGTGATAGGCGAATCAACAACTCGCCCGCCTTCACATAAGAACCTTCGCGCAAGCCGGGTTTCACAAAACTGATGACACCTTTGGATGGACTACGGAGAGGTTGGGGGCGTTCCTGTGGATCGAGCGCCACGACGTACCCCTGCCCTTTCGCGGTTTGTCGCCAAGGCAAGAAGATCATGGCAACGATGCTGACCAATAAAGCCAAGAATGTAAGCTTGCCCGCCAGCCGCACCATCCGACCGGTTTTCACGAGTTGCATCGAAGGGAACTCTGCCAAATTCTCGCGTGCCATTGAATTGCTTTCTTGAAGAGACATTTGTGGACACGTTACCCACGGCGAACGGAAATTTGATCTTCACATTGCTGGATGACTTCGGACTTGCTCGTCACCAGCAACAGTGTCCAAGTTGCGTTCTCATCCGCGATCACATTCCATACACGTTGTCGAATGTCATCCGGCAAATCATCCAATAACCCATCGATGATGACGACCGGCGGAGATCCCACAATCGCTCGCGCGATCATGAGCAGCCTGCACTGCGTTTCGGACAGTGGATGCCCTCCCGATTGCAGCAGCGTCTCCAAACCATCCCCCATGCGAATCACATCGCTCCAAAGCCCCAAGGCACGCAAGACTTCGCGCACGTGACTCCGACCGATCTCCGACCGTCCCAAGTCGACGTTGTCTCGCAAAGAACCATGAAAGATCTCGGTCGATCCGGCATAGCAGACCAACTCGCTCGCGTACGCCTGCTGCGCATCGATGCCACCAACCTCGGCGACACCTGATTGAGGACGCACCAATCCCGCAAGCGAGCGTGCCAGAAGCGAGCCACCACTTCGATCCGAATCAGTGATCGCAACACAACTCCCGGCTTCAATCGTCGCCGCGGGCAGATTCCGTTCGAGCGTCCCACACTTCAGGGTAAGATCATCCCAACGCACCTCGACGGCCTCCCCGGAGTGTTGGCAAATCTCTTGGCGAGGATCCACCGGCAGATCGAGTAGGTGCCCGACTTTGTCGATTCCCGCCATCAGGTCATAAAACTTTTCGAGCGACTTCCCAGCCTTGGCGAACGCGCCCACAACCACCGTCACCACCAGTTCACTGGCAACCAATTGCCCTAGTGTCAACTGACCCCGGATGACAAGCCAGCCTCCCAGTCCCAACAGCGCGGTGGAAGCAACGACTTGCACGCCAACGGCGAAAATGACCTGGCGGATAATCACTCGAAACTGATTACGCCGGGCATAGAGGTAATCGTTCACCAATCGATTGGCCCGATCGACCGCAAGCGTCCCACCGCCGTTCACCTTGAAGGCGGTTGGGTTGGCAAGCACATCTTGCAGCCATGCCGCGATCCGATACTTCGTGATCGATTGTTGCACCGCAGTGCGGACGCCACCACGCCCGAGCAACCACGTCACCGAGATCATCGTGATCATCAAAACTAAGTCAAAGCCGAGCAAAAACGGATGATAGAAGGCCAACAACAGCAAACCCAGGGCCGTGGTCAAAACGATGGAAATTCCATCCAATAGCAGCGCGGCGCTCGCCTTTTGAATCGTGATGATGTCAAAGACGCGGTTGGCAAGTTCCCGAGGGAACGTTCCCTCCAGCGCCGCTTGGTTCGCTCTTGGAAATCGGTGCGACAGATCACCCACGATGCGGACCAATTGCCGGCGTTGGATGATCTCGACGACGATGGTCTGCAACACCCTCAGCACCCCGCTCAAACCAAGACATGCCAGCAAGATCATCGCGAGCACAACGAGGGGCTGCCAATACGTTCCCCAGCTCACCACACTAACCAGCGTTTCCACAGCTAAGGGTGTGGCAAGCGACAGAATTCCAGCGACCAACGCAAACACAACCACGGTCCATACGTCACGGCGGTCAAGCCGCAGCAACCCCAAGAAACGCTCCAGTGGCGATGGGTGAGCGTGATGCGCGGGCGAGCCATTTGCGGTGTCTGTTCGGCCTACTCCGATCCCGGCGGCGGAAAGCGGCTCGCATTCTAACTCTTTGCGGACCACCAACAAATGTAGATCGGGTTCATCGCGAAGCCAGCGTTCGAATGCTCGCCGACTCATGAATTTCGTCTCGTTCCCGGAGGGAAGAAAACGATTGATCTCGACTCGCCGCCCCGGCCCCTGTTCCAAAACTGCGATGCAACCGTGGGATTCGATCGTCACGATCGGCATCCCTTCCATCAACAACTCCGTCGCGTGCTGGAAACTCTCAGGCTCAAGGGACTGCACTTGGAATCCGATCTGGACCGCAGCTCGCGATAACATCGCCTCGACATCTTCCACCGTGCCCGTCCATTCGCCGTCGCCCAACGCGATCGAGGAGCGTTCGACCGGCGTCGAAAGCTTCATCCCCAACTGCAATAGGGCTTCGACCAACGCACTTTCCGTTGTCACGCGATCAAATCCGGCGGAGGCACTCACGGACAACAGGCAACTCCGCAAATCGGGTATCTCGAAGTGGGTCGGTCGGGACGCATTGACGACCTCGGGGCGGCAACCAAATCCATACTGGCAAGCTGCAAATTCAGAGATTCAGGACCCACGAAATAAGGCCGACGTTTGGCTAACGCAGAGAGAAGTCGAATGGACTCGGTTCGAACCAATGAGACCGACGTTCATGTTTTCCGTTTCCCGTCGAGCGAATGTCTGTGAGCCCAATATCTCACTATACGGCTGCCGCGTACAATTAGACAAATAGAATTTTAAGTCTGTTTCTATTCAAAAAACAAATACACCGTGTGTGCGAGATGGTCGACTGGCTGAACTATCACCACTTGCTCTATTTCTGGATGGTCGCCAAGCACGGCGGAATCACCAAAGCGGCTGAACATCTTCACCTGGCACAGCCGACTCTCAGCAGCCAAATCCAGAAACTCGAAAAATCGATGGGCGCGAAGTTGTTTGATCGCGTGGGACGCACACTCGTGCTGACCGAGACGGGGCAAATGGTTTATCGGTATGCCGACGAGATTTTCACGCTCGGTCGCGAACTTACCGATGCCGTCAACGGAAGCCCAACACAAGATTCGATCCGACTGATGGTGGGAGTCCCCGATGTGCTGCCGAAACTTGTTGTCTATCAGCTGTTAAGACCGGCGATTGAATTGGACAAACGAGTTCGGCTGACTTGTCACGAGGGGAAACTCGAAGACCTGCTCGGCGAACTCGCGCACCACCGTCTCGATATCGTATTGGCCGATAGTCCGATCTCGCCACAAATTCACATTCGTGCGTTCAATCACTTGCTTGGTGAATGTGGTGTGACCGTGCTCGGGACGACCACTCTGGCCAAGAAATATCGCCGTGGCTTCCCCGAGTCACTGCATGGTGCGCCGCTCTTGGCGCCAACTCAAAATACAACGCTGCGACGCGAATTGGAGCAATGGTTCGATCAGCATGCGATCCGACCCGACATTTGCCATGAGTTTGAAGACAGCGCCGTGCTGAAAGTTTTTGGCCAGGCAGGTCACGGACTGATCTGCTCGCCGACTGCCATTGAGCGGGAAGTCAGCGCGCAGTACTCACTAAAGATCGTCGGTAGAATTCCCGAAATCACCGAACGGTTCTATGCCATCTCGGTAGAACGCCGCCTCAAACATCCGGCGGTCGTGGCCATTTCCAATGCTGCGAGAGAACAATTGTTTGGCGGTGACAGCAGGTAGGCGTGCAGCGATGCGTCGTGGTTCCGCGCAACTTCCCCAACTCTACCGACGCGATCGGCAATGAGACGTCCGTGAATAGCGCAAGGGGAAGCCGCCGCCCCGTTTCCAGGGCGGCGGCAACGCGGTTTACAACAAGTTGACGACCCGATCGGTCAGTCCCTTTTCGCCGAGCACCACACTGAGCTCGCTCGACGACGCGATCTTCTCAAGCACCTCCAGCTCTCGCAATCGCATCAGGGTCGGGTTGTCATGCAACAACTTGGCGGTATTCGCTTGACTTCGCATTGCCGCAGTCTCCTCGCGACGCGAAATCAAGTTTGCTTCCGCGGCCTTCTTCGCCTCGGTGACTCGGTTCATCAGATCCTTCATGTCACCCGGCAGGATGATGTCACGGATACCGACCGACTCTACGTGTAGACCGAGACTTTCAGCGTGGTCACGCACGGCACGTTCCATCTCGCTCGCAACGTCATCCTTGTCGGCTAGAAACGCATCCAATTCACGGACACCGATGATGCCCCGCAAAGCAAGCTGCGTTTCTCGATACAACGCCTGACGCACATCCACGGCGACGCTAACGGCCTTTCGTGCATCTGCAACCCGGTAGGTGACCAATGCATTGAGTCGCAGCGTAACCTTGTCTGCCGTCATCATTTCTTGACCGGTGACGTCGATTGCGTCCTCACGCATATCCACATCAATCACGCTCGTGTCGACGAACCCCTTCCAATAGGCGTGCATGCCTGGCGTGAGCATTTCCTTGTATCGCCCATCCACAAACAAGACACCCTGGTGGTCGCGTGGGACGACATACAGGTCGATCAGGCCTCGGCTAGCAGCCGACTTCACAATCAGATTCAGCTCGCTGTGCTCGAGTCGCATTTGGCGTGCATCGAGCAACTCCATGCGAACATGACGTGGCTCATTGAAGTACATGTACAACCCTGGCCCCAAGACTTCGCTAAAGCGACCGTCAATCCAAACCAGGGCGCGTTGGTCGTCCTTCAAGTCGACAAACGTAGCCAGTCCCTCGAGCTTGCCCGACTTCTGAATGACATCCAACTGGTCATGCAGCAACCACGTATCGCGCGTGGATACGATCTCCACGCGAGTCTTGCCCAGCGGATCAAAGCTGCGGTACTTGCCCGGCAGCAAAACGTCGACAAACTCTTCATCGCGGAAACGCAGACCGATTTCCAACGCTCGGATCTTCCATCGCTTCATCATCAACATAGTGCACCTCCCTTTTTGTGGTGCGTTCAACTCATTCTTCTGTTCTGTTGACCAAAGAGGCCATTGGAAGAAGGAACGTTCGCGAATCACGAAGAGAATCACGGAGTGCTGTTTGAGCGGTCTACCAGAACGGTTGCAGCCGATGATCGAGCCCAAAAACCAGGCGAGCCTGTTCTTGATTCTCGAACGATCGACGTTCGCCGCACAGGTCCGAGAGCGGTATCCACGCACTGCATGGGGATTCGCTCCGTTGCCCGCGCCATGCTCCACGTGCCGCTGCCTTGGATGACACGAGGTCATCGCCGCAACGGCAGAGTTTCATCGCGCAAGCGGATCCTTCAAACGTCCCTCTTCCTCAAGCTTCATGGTGGACGTTTCGCAACGTCCGAGACAATCGGTTTCAAGCGATCGTCCGACTCGGTACGGGAGTCGAACCCGTGACTTCAGATTAAGGGTCTGATGCTCTACCTCTGAGCTAACCGTAACGACACCGTCATCGTCAAAACCCATGTTCGGAACACCAACGCCCAAGTCACTGAAGACGGATGATGATGCCGCTGGCCAAACGATATCGAAGCTTTCGAAACGACGTCGCCAGGAATCGAACCTGAGGCCAACGTTGCCACCCAATGCAAGGACAGCAAGGCTGACGTAACCCAATTGCAACGTCGATCCCAATCCATCGACCATGCCTTGCTGGCAGCGGATCAAGATGGCTAAAAGGACACGATGCCAGAACGCAGGTTCAGTCGTCTTCACCGACTTTCGTCGAGGCCAGCCGACTTCAAACTCGCGGCCCAAGCGGTTTCGCTCTGAAGCCAACTACTACCACGCGTCGATCGATACGCGTGATGCATTCGCATACAACGCGCAGAGTTCACGAGTGCTTTTGCCTCGGCGAGGCGACGAGGACTATTGAAGAAGACGCGAGCAAACCGTGCCGCGTCGGATACCCAGCCAGGCGACTCAGCTATTTGGGTCGCCACTGCCAAGTTGCGCCAGAACCTGAAGAACACCATTGAGGTGAGCCAGACGTGGTCCAAATCGATCGACGAATTCATTCAACATGTATTCGCCTTCGACCAAGTGGTCCTCGCTATCCGCAATCTCTTCGGTCAGCGTATCAAGAAACTGTGTTTGCACACGGCTGAGAGTCTCCGCAGCCTGGCGACACGAGCGAGCCAGTTCGGGATTCGCGTTCTTCCACTGCTGCAATTCGTTCACACGCTGCTTGTTGGCTGCGACTTGCTGGGAAACAAGCTCCTCCAGCAAGCGATTCTGCTGCTGCTGACCGGCCACCAACTGACGGAGAAGGTCCATTGCGTTCTGGTCATTCTGAGCTGGCTGTCCCGACTCGGACTCCGCCGAAACATCGATGCGAAACATGGGTGAAATTGGTTCGTGCTCGTACGACATGCGAGAACTTCCTGCTACGTCTTCTATGAAATCGCGAATTGATAGGCTGAGTATAACCAAGGAAATTTTTCATTGTCGAGCATTCAGATCACGACTTTGCTTTTTGTGACGCAGTTCAGAAAACTTCCCGAGAATCGTCATTTTTTTGCTTGCTTTCCCCGACCCCGTGTTTTGCGTTTCAACCGCTAAAGTCAGCATAACTCGCACGCCGAAACTGATTTGTGTCGGCGTCCTCGCGGCGTCGTCAAACTCGAACTACCGAGTTTCACGAATCGAAAAATCAAGATTGTCGGCGTATCGGCGGGAAACATCGACCTGCTGGTATCGCCGGCACGCCCGTTTCTCGAAGTTGCGACGTCCCGCAGACCTCCCCCTTTCCCCCGATGACTCTCTCGGATGCCTCAAACGGATCTCCCGACGATTGCTTATTACACCGTGGTCGAAGACGAAAGGACCGGCTGGACCGGTGGTCTCCTGCTGCTCAATGGTGGCGGACGACCGCTTGAGTTTCAGTGCACGCTGCCCGTCCGCCCCACCCGAGCGCATGAGATTCTGTTTGGCGTCACGCTTCGTGATCACCTGATCGGCGAGGTGATTGGTCCATTGTTGGTGAAGAAGTGTCGTACGCCAATCGCTTTACTCTGCTGCGACCAACCCGAGGCGATGAAGATCGAGTCGTCGGTCCAATGTCCCGTCGCGTTGATCGAAGAAGCGGCCGCGACTGAAGAAGGTCCCATCCCGGATGATGTGATGAGCGGATCCACACGCGTCATGCTTGCCGGTTCAACATTGCGAGTTCCTTTGGAAAAGTCGGAGCAGGTTCAATTGCTGGCGTCAAAACTGCAGGACCTGCCAGATGCCATCGAACCGTTCGAGAGGATTCGAGATGCGATCAAGGAAGCGCAGTCTCAGATCGCACGGGCACAATCCAATCGTGTCGCTCCCGCGGCGGCAGCCTAACGTCATCGATGCGACGTATTCGGGCGAGGAGATGAATCGCGTGGGTGAACCGCACGATATGCCCTGTGGATTCGAATGCCGCTCTCTCCATCAGACAACGAAAGGACCGGCCGATGTGGAAACGCGACTCAGAATCTGAACTGAGAGCCGAGATCAACGAGGCCAATAGTTGGTCCACGGATTCCTTGTTGCCCGGCGGAACCCATGAATTGAACTTGGACCGGATCGAACCTCGATCTCTACCGATTCGAGTTTCCAAACTGAAGGCAACGGCAACCGGCTTTCTGTTTCCCGAGGCGAACCAGTGGACGCCCCCCGCGCCGGTGGACGCCAAGCCTCAACGGACCGCCAAGAAACGTTACGCAACCCTGCAGCGTCATCGCATCAAACCGCCCAATGAAGTGGTCAAGCTTCAGGATCGTTTGTACTACTTGCTGCAGCCGCCCCTGGACCTATTGGTGGGTAGCGGTCAGCTCAACTTCCCGTTTGATCCCTTCCCGTATCAACTCGACGGCATTGCATTCTTGTTTCCCCGTTACGCCGCAGTCCTGGCGGACGAGATGGGACTTGGCAAAACGATGCAGGCGATCAGCACCATTCGCTTGCTGCTGTGCAGCGGAGAACTGCGAAGCGTCCTTCTCGTTTGCCCCAAGCCGCTGGTCTCGAACTGGCTTCGCGAGTTCCAGGTGTGGGCCCCCGAAATCCCAGTTGCGGCGATCGGCGGAAACGCAGCTAAACGCGAATTTCAGTGGCGTTCTCCCGACGTCCCTGTCAAAGTCGCCAACTACGAATTGCTGATGCGGGATCGCGAGACTGTCCTGGAAAGTGGATTGCACTTTGACCTTGTCGCGCTCGATGAGGCACAGCGAATCAAGAATCGCAACAGCACGACGAGCGAAATCGTACGCGCGATTCCTCGAACCCGATCCTGGGCATTGACGGGCACGCCGGTCGAAAATTCTCCCGACGATCTGGTGGGTATCTTCGACTACTTATCACCCGGCTACCTGCGTACCGGGATGCCAATGAACGAGATGGCGAAGGCCTCACGCGACTACATCATGCGTCGCACCAAAGCCATGGTGATGAACGATATGCCTCCCAAGTTGTACCGCGATGCCGAGTTGGACCTGACGCCAGAACAATGGGCCACGTACGAATCAGCTGAGTCCGAAGGTGTGATTCAGTTGGAAGAACTCGATCAGGAACTCACCATTCAGCACGTCTTCGAGTTGGTACTTCGTCTCAAGCAAATCTGCAACTTCGATCCTGCAACGGGCTCCAGTACCAAACTGGAACGCCTCGTAGCTGATATGGAAGAGGTGTCGGCCAGCGGCAAGAAAGCCATCGTTTTCAGTCAGTGGGTGAACAGCATCGACAAAATGAAACCAGCGTTGGAGCGATTCGGTCCGCTGGAATATCACGGCCGCGTACCTCACAAGAAGCGAGAGGGGGTCATCGATCGATTCAAGCATGATCCCGACTGCAGTGTGATTCTGATGAGCTACGGCGCCGGCAGTGTCGGCCTGAATCTGCAATTCTGCGAGTACGTCTTTCTGTTTGATCGCTGGTGGAATCCTGCCGTCGAAGACCAAGCGATCAACCGCGCCCATCGCATTGGGGCCAAGGGAGCGGTGACCGTCACGCGCATGCTGGCGATGAATACGATCGAGCAGCGTATTGCCTCGGTGCTTGATCAAAAACGGGAAATGTTCGACATGCTGTTCGCCGAAAGTGAGACACCAGTCCAACGCGGCAAGGGCGGCGGACTCACGCGAGACGAGATTTTCGGACTCTTCGACCTGCGAGCCCCTTGTGGCAAAAAAGTCGCCTGAACAGAATCCGTCAGTTGGCGAACTCAAGCAAGGATTCGCCCTCCGCAGGCATCGCGTTCAACGCCTTGGTCAGCCGTTCGCGATCCGCATTGGACTCCGCGATCGGATGCTTCTCCTCGGGATCACTGGCGACATCGTAAAAGCTTCCATCGCCATACAACTTCCAGCGTTGATTTCGAACAAACCGTTTTGGCTCCGTCTTTTCCGGCCGCGGGTTGTAGTAGCAGAAGATCGTGTCTCGGGGCGTCCCTGGCTCGCCGCGAAGTTGTGACGCAAAGCTAATGCCATCGAGTCCGTCGGGAACGGGCTCGCCTGCCAATTCCTGGAAGGTGGGTACGAAATCAGAGAAGTCGATCAGGTCCTGGTTCACCGCATTGGACGGCACCGTGCCCGGTTGGTAGGCCACTAACGCAACACGTGTCCCCGCATCGGTCGTCTGCCCCTTGCCACCGCGGATTACACGATCCCCCAACACCGACTTGATCGCCTTGTTGGTGCCGTTGTCGCCAGTCACAAGAATCAAAGTCTCCTTTTCGATTCCCAGGTCCTGAACCTTCTTCGTGATGCGGCCAACCTGTTGATCCATGTGCGCGACCATGTCCTCGAAATTCTTTTGCTTGTCTTTACTCTGACGTGATTCGCTTCCCGGCGTGGGCAAGAATGGATTGTGCACAAGAATCATCGGATAGTAGACGAAGAACGGTTCATCCTGATTGGTCTCAATGAACTGTTCGATCCGGTCCGTAATGATGTCGGGACCATAGTCGTCCGGCTTGTATTGCTGGTTTTCCTCGCCATCGTAGAGCAGCGGATTCCAGAACCGATCTCCTAATCGATCGACCTGCCACAGACAGCATTCATCAAAACCTGTCTTCAAGGGCCAACTACCCTTGCCGCGAAACTGCTTCGAATAGTGCTCCGCACCGAGCAACTGCCATTTGCCTCCTATGAACGTCTTGTAGCCAGCTGCTTGCAGACGATGCCCGAACGTCGTCTGGTCTTGGTTCAGAATCGAGAAACCTGCGTAATTTCGAACATTCGAGATGCCGGTCATGATTTTGACACGACTCGGTGTGCATAACGGCTGCGAATAGCAGTGTTCGAATCGCAGCCCCTGCTTAGCGAGACGATCGATGTGGGGCGTCGTGTATTGCTCACTTCCATAGCAGCCATAGCACTCATACCCGATGTCATCTGCCATGATCAAAATGATGTTGGGCTTATTCGCGGCTGTCGCAGGCATGATCCAACAACCTAGGAACACGATCACCGGACATACCGCAACGAATCGATTCAACATGGCAAGCTCAGAGAAAACCGGGGGGAAACAAATCGTGATCGACGACCGCTACGACAAGACGTCTTCTGCTAAACGTGACGGGAAGCTCGCGACAAAGAAAGCCTCGGTCGTATCGAGGAAGGGATTCGCATTATGCCATCGAGAAGGCGTCCATGTTGAATTCAGTCCGCGAATTCTAAACGCATTCAGTCCTGCACGATCTGTTTGGCGAAGAACGAGCATTCGGTCTGCCGATTGAATCGAGCTTCATTGCTTCGGCGATTCAGATCTGACCATCTCAAGCGACTTTTGAAGGAATGCGTTCACGTCCGCAGCGTGCGTCAGTGAGATAACATGCCCTCCGCCCTCAATGACGTGATCCATCGCGGCGACATCGCACGGAATGACATGATCGCGAGTTCCGTGAATGCGCAAGATCGGGCAAGCCAATTCAGGCGTTTCTCGCCAATTCAACAAACTCCTCAAAGACCATTTGAAGACCCGTGGATCACTCGTTCGGAATTGACGGGCGAGTCCGCTGAGACGAGGCATTCGACCGCTTAGCAGGCGCAGAGTGAAGGGAGCGCACAAACACTGCAGTAGTCGCACCGGAAGCAGCGGAACAAGAAATGCGAATTGGCGAGCGAATCGCGCGTACTTGGGCAACTCACCGGGCGACTTCAGGCTCCCGATCAACAATACGGACGCGGGTGTGAGGTGTTGCCCAACATGCAACGCGATCACTCCACCAAACGACGCACCGCCAATCACGCAGGATCCGAAATCGAGGCGAGGGTATCGATTGCGAAGTTCGGTCGCGATCCGGGAACAATACGACTCCATGGACTCTCGGCGTTTCGGAACGGGCCAGTTCGGAACGAACAACTGCGGGAAGGCAAGCCGTTGCGGCGTGAATACGCTTTCGTCCGCGGCCAATCCTGAAAAGAGGATGAGCGGAGTGAAGGACGCTTGGGAAGCACTCGATTTGACAGTCATGGAAAGCCAATCCGTCGCTAAACCGCACATGCACGACATCACCGCAGGAACGCGAATTAGCCTGCGGCCGACGCTACTCTAGCCACTAGAACCTGGTGTAGCATCAGCGTTATCGCGCCAGCCAACCCTGTTTTTGAATCACGGCAGACACTTTTCTGGGATTCCTGCGTTAGATTTAGCGAGCGGCGGTAGCAGTGAATAGATGAGTCAAGATGGCACCAGAATCTGATCGGCAAAACCAAGCCCCTAATCCCCATGAAACCTTTCTGCGGCTATGGATGCGGCATGAGCCGAGCCTGCGCGCGTACGTGCGTTCGTGCTGTCCCAAGGCTCAGGAGGTGGACGACGTGATGCAGGAAGTGAGCGTCGCGGCCCTGCGAAAATTCCCGAAACTCGATGACCATTCGGCATTTGGGCCATGGGCCTGCTTGATTGCCCGGTACGAATTGCTCTCGGCCCGGCGGCGTTTTGCACGTGATCGGTTGGTACTGGCGGAGGATATTGTGGCGTTGCTGGCCGACGAAGGAGCCGAGGAATTGCCGTTGCGTCAGCGGCAACTTCGGGCGCTTGACCAGTGCATCAAGAAGCTCCCACGCGAGCGACAAGAACTGGCTCTGACGGCTTATGCCAAGGATACCACGATTCGTGAATTGGCCGCGCAAGTGAAACGAACAGAAGGCTCGCTCTACCAACTCCTTTCACGTATCCGGAAAGCATTACATCACTGCATGGAACGTTCGCTCTCGGGAGCTGAATCATGAATGAAGATGAACTTGATCTGCTCCATCGATATCTGGATGGCACGATCACACCCGAGGAACTCGATTCGCTGGAGCATTTACTGCGTTCCAACGCCGAGGCGCGGGCCACGCTACGTACGCTCGCAACCATCGACGCCAAGTGGCAGCAATTTGCGGCCGATGAGGTAGTCTCAGGTCCCACCAACAGCGTGACCGCTTCACGATTTGCGAGGCGGGGGATACCGCTGTGGCTAACGTTGAGCGCCATCGCGGCTTCCATCTTCATTGGCGCGTTTGGCTGGTTTCATTCCCCAGAAGACGGAACTGCCCAGATCCCGCAAGGCATTGCCCGGGTGATCCGTGTCGAAGGCGAGGGCAAGTTGGGGCGCGGTAGCATCCTCATCGATGGGACGGAGTTGTTCGCGGGCGAAGAGTTGGCGATGCGTCATGGGCTGATTGAATTGGCGTTCCGCGAGACTGGAGTTCACGTCATTGCAACGGCACCACTGAAGCTAACGTTGGACAGCGACGAGCGTGTTTCGCTGCATGAGGGTCAGGTCAAACTTGTTGTCCCACCGCAAGGCGTCGGGTTTGTGGTCGATACGGCGCAAAGGAAGTTTGTTGATTTGGG
>JBPCVD010000356.1:0-5296 GCA_051010815.1 Rubripirellula sp. | reverse complement strand
TTGATCCCTAGTTTCGAGGCGGCCTTCGTCTGGACGCCTCCACAGGAGGAGAGGACTCGGATGATCAACTCTCTCTCAACCCGTGCCACGATCACCGAGTGAATCTCGCCAGTCACAGCTCCGGCATCACTCAGTCCACGCATCACCACCTCGCGTGTCAACGATTCGAAATCGCCAGTCGGGAGCGTCGTGCCGGCAGGGACGTCTCGCGTCGTCACACACTTTGGCAACAAATCTACAGTCAACTCATCGGTTTCCGCCATCACGACGGCGCGCTCGACGTAGTTCTGCAACTCACGAACGTTTCCGGGCCAGTGGTAATCCTGGAGTGCTTCCATCGTGCCCGGCCCGATGTGAACGACATAGCGGTCATTCACCTCGTTGTAATGTTCCAGGAAGAACGAGATCAACGCGGGAATGTCCTCACGTCTTCGCCTCAAGGGAGGAATCTCGATCGGCACAACATTCAATCGCCAATAGAGGTCTTCACGGAATCTTCCCTCTCGAGACTCCTGCATCAGGTCGCGGTTGCTGGCGGCAACAATCCGCGCGTCGGTACTCAACGTGCTGGTGTCGCCGACGCGTTCGAATTCTTTCTCTTGCAGCACTCGCAACAGTTTGACCTGCAGCGTCATCGTGGTGCTGTTGATCTCATCCAGAAACACGGTGCCGCCATGGGCCGCTTCAAAGCGTCCGGTTCGATTGGCGACCGCGCCGGTGAAGGCGCCACGCACATGGCCAAACAATTCGCTTTCCAGCAAACTTTCACTCAGGGCGCCACAGTTGACGCGCACGAAAGGCCCGTTGCTGCGATGACTTAGCCGATGGATTGCGCTGGCGATCAGCTCCTTGCCGACACCGGTCTCGCCGAGAATCAGAACGGATGCGTTGCTTCCGGATACACGGCGCGTGATCCGATACACCTCTTGCATCGCCGGCGAATTGCCGATGATTCCGGGAATTGGGGGCCCACCCGAGCCCCTCGGTGAAAGTCCAAGGATCGCCATGAAGATCGTAAAGAAGTTCGCTTAATGCACGTGGCGGAACGATTTGCCAAGGAGGGAGCATCCCTAAGGGTTCACCCAACCGTCCGCCTGGCAGAGTGTGATGACCATACCGCGAAAACGCGTTTTGCGGTAGCTGTGACCTGACTCGAAGACGAGATCCCAGTCAACGGAGCATCGGCGAATGCCGGGTGAATTGGCCTGGGCCGACTGTTAAAGCAGATCGGCGAGGACGGCCGTCGCTGCGTCTCGGTACATTTGCCGATCGATGTAGGTCAGCTGTGGCAGTCTTCGTTGCCGTAGGACCTGATTACGGAGATCCTCGAGCCCGGCAGTGGATGCCGGTTGGTCGATCCAGATGGTGGGTGCACGCCATCGGAACGCTCCCAGGATTGGAGAATCCGGCCCGTAAAAAATGATCGGCACGTCACGACCTCGGTCAAGTCGTCGCACCAGGTCGACGAGTTCGATGGGAGGCAAGTCCGGCAGTTGAGTCTTCGCCACAACCATCCTCAGGTCACCGCCTTGTCGGATGCATTTCTGCAGCGTCGAAACGGTGTGAGCCACTTCGACTTTGAATCCCAGGTCACCAAGAATCGACTCGATAGAGATGATGACGTCGGGGCGGGTCTCGATCAAAATCGCTTTCGGCTTATCGTTCAATGAGCTCATCTCGCTGAGCGTGTGCATCACATAACTGCTGCCCGCGTACGGTTCCTTACCAGCCAACTGAGCGACTTTGAGGGCAGCTTCGAAACGGACGCGAGGTTCCGGCGACGATGCGGCGTCAATGAGGGGCGTTGGTACAGATCCCGTACCGCGAACGAGCAACTCGATGTTAGGCACGGAGATCGCCTCCGGATTTAACAAACGAATCAGCCCGATGGAGGCTGCATGGTCTTCGGTTCGAATCGAGTGCCGAAGTGCCTTCGAGAAGACAATCGGGTCAGTGAGGGTAGGGAAGGCTTGAAGTGCCAATTCGGTTTGCTCTGGATCTCCCCAGTCGGGATCGACCATCACGCGGTATCCGATCTCCGCCGACAGCACCATGCTGCCAACCTCTGGGGAAAGACCACCGACGCGTCTTAAACGTGACGCCGAATCGGCCACGTCTCGATAGGCGGCCAGCATGCGGGCCGTCGGTTGGAACTCGACGCCATTCCGTTCTGGATTCACGCTCCACAGAATGGTGCTGTGATCGTCGTTGTCTACTAACGAGGCCGCGTCTTGGTTCCGTTGAAAATCGATCAGCAGAATCTCGCGACCTGACTCAATGTTTGGCACGGCGCCGTCCAAGGCGATCAGACTTCTTTGAGCCGCCGTTCGTTCTTGTTCTCCCGCATCGGCCGCCAAAGCAGCCGTGACGAATTCGACGACAAACGAACTCTTGCTGATGCGTGCCAGAGACTCGATCGCGTTGGCACGAACCTCTGGCGTGCCATAAAGTGCCAGTTGGCGAAGCGCCTCGGTGCCGCCCGGCCCGAGCTGAAGCAACGTGCGGAGAATCTGATCACGAGTCGCTGGTCGCGTCTCGGTGACCGCAGCCGCAACCAATTCCACGATCGCGGGATTGCCACCGGATAGCAGGGCTCGGGTTCCGGCGAGTTGTTGATCACTCTGATTACTTTCTAATGCCTTGATCGCCTGACGCAAGCGATCGGGAGACTCTGCCAAGGAGGCTGCCGCGTCGACCATCTTGTCGATGCCGGAGATGGCGGGGGCACCGATCTCGGGATGTTGTTTGATTCGTACGAACAGAGATGCGCCGATTCGCTGCGACATTTCGGCAAGCTGCTGCGGAGTCGCGTTGATGCCGGCAACACGGCTCAGCAGGCCATTCACATCACTCCAACGGCCCAGTCGTGTGAGTGCGGAGATCGAGTCCGCGAGGGCGAGGTTTCCGCGTCTCGAATGTTCAAGCCATTGCTTAACGAGCGGACTCGCCGGCTCTGTCTCTTCTGTGTTCCCGTCAGCGGGCTGAGCTCCAAACGCGCCTGGCTGGGCATCGAAGGCACCTGGCTGGGCGTCGAACAGGCCGGCCGGAGCGTCAAAGGGATCGTTCTGCGCCAGGCAGGGAGCAGCGAGGAAGCAGATGCCGCACAGGAGAGAGAATCGCGAGAGAATCGACATGCGTTACGATCGTGTGGATGGACCGGTGGCGAAAGAGTTGCCTTCTGACATCATAATTCGCGGTTGCCGCCCAGGAAGCATTCCAGGCCATTGAGAATGATAGAACGGCCCGTTTGGACCGATTCTTCGGCCAAAGACGACGGTCAGGGCGGTTCGTCGCCCTGCGGCGGGCGACCAAGTCAGCCGCGGGCAGCGTGGGCACGACTCCTAGATCAGCCTACTCACCTCTGCGGAATTGCCTCTGCCCTTCCAATCCTGCCGCCTACTCGACCGGAGCGTCCCTCAACTTCTCGCCCAGCTCTTGTCGCCGTTCCTGTTCGATCGACCCCGGCTTTGCGGCGCGGAGCGAGTCGATCTCTCGCTTCGCCCTGTTGACGCGACGAACCCAATTTTCCCTGACTTCCACTTCGCCCGGGACTTTGGGGAAATCGAGCGCTCGCTGCTTGGCCAGCGCTTTCATGAACTTGCGATCCTTGGCAATGGCATCTGCTCGCACGGTTTCCGAGTGGAACCGTCGGGAGTTCGTTTGATCCGCGATTTCGGTCGCCCCACGGTCGGAGCTCGATGCAATGACCCCCGATCGTCCATGGTCACGGAATGGTGCGCTAAACGCCCATGCCAAGATGCATCCCGAAAGCAGGAATGATGCAGCGATCCAAAGCACGGTGCTGTTGGATTTACGCCGCTCATTCAGATCAGGTGAAGAGGTGGGAAATTGTGACACGTTTCAGCCCTTGTTGATGCTTCCACAGTTCGACGCAACGCCTGCGCCGGAGCGGTGCGACTATTTCGTCAAAATCGTGGGCAGGTTGTTGGCGATCTCTTGAAAGATTGCCACCAGTTCTTCTGCCGTCGCCGCGTGATAGTGCTTTCCGCCACCGATGTCTGCAACGGTTTGCATACGCGATTGATCGGCACCTTCGCCAAAGGTGACGGTGTGAATTGTAAGGTTGTAACTTGACATCAGTGTCGTCGCGACCGAATCCGGCGTGATGCCGGTGTTGTGAATTCCGTCGGTCATCACCACCATCGTCTTTGCTGCATAGGGTCGAGCCGCCGTGTCGATCAACGCTTGGATGCCCTGTTGCATTCCCAATCCGATCGCGGTGTAACCTCCGGTGTTGATTCCATCGACCGTCGCGCGTACCGCTGCAAAATCCTTTTCGAGTAACGTGTCGAGAGTAGCAGTGCTTGCATAGCTCGCAACGGACACTTGTTCCTCCTGACTTGTCGCGACAAGCACATCCAGGAACGCGTTGACTGCGACGACTAAGTCTTGCCATGGTGTCGTCGGGGCCGGACCGTTGCCGTAATGCTCTTCCCATGCCCACTGCTGGTATGTCGTGGAATCAACGCCCCTGGCATATTTGTACTGACCATCGCGGATTCGCAGCATGCCTGCGTCCACGCCCGCGGATTTGGTCGAGTTGTACCAGGGCGATTGCCCCGACGGCCATTCGAACTCGATGTCATCCATCGATCCAGATCGATCCAGCACAAGTGAGATGTCACGGTCGACTTGCATGGCGACGGAGCTCTGCTGAGTCGAAAAATCGTTGGCGTTCAACAGGCCTGGGATGACCAGCGGAACTCGCCCCGACAGCGATCCGCTCTCGCGACGTCCCACGACTCGAATGGCACTCGCGATTTCTTCTCCGCTCTGAACCGATGCGGTCGAGATTTTCTCGAAGTAGTAGCGTCCCAGAACACCATCCGGTTGGGATGTTTTTCCGAACTCGATCTCCCCCGCGCTATCGTCGGGTTGAAGCTGAAGTGGATCGCCATAAACGTTGTTCATCGCTGCGGTCACAACGGCAGCCGTCCGCGCGGCTTCAACTGTCTGCACTTCACTGAAGGCACGCCCGCCAGCTCGCGCGGCGGCATCCGTTGCCACCATCAATTCTGTCCGTGTCAGTTGCATCTGCGCCGCATTGATACAGAAGGCGGCCAAGATGGCGAGCACAGGAAGAAGCACCGCCATCAGGCCCATGACGGACCCTTTTCGCGTGCGATGTTGGCGACCCACAACAGAGAGTGGACGAGATCGTTCGAAGGAATTGGCATTCATGGTGAGACTCGAAGTGAACAGAGGAGCAAATCGAATGCAGGAGGGAATCGGAGGCTATTGTTCGAAGAAGCCGTCGTATCGTTCGGTGTGCATG
>JBPCVD010000355.1:0-6123 GCA_051010815.1 Rubripirellula sp. | reverse complement strand
GCTGAGACTCAATCCAATGGCGGAGCTGTGCGTGACCAAGGGCCGGGATGGTTGCCCGCGATCATGGCGGGGACCGTGCTGCTTGGCATCTTTGGCTTCATCTTTTGCGCGTTCTCCACTTGGGTGTTGTTTCAGAAACGAACGGAGTTGGCGATTCGCACGCTCAAGGGCGCCTACGTGACGGATTTGGAGCAGAGCCTTCTCGAGCCGAAGGCCAAGCAACGCGTCCTGAAAGAAATTGAGAGCCTGATTGCGGCCATGGAAGGTGGTAAGTACGAGGACTGGCAGTCGGCTGCGATCATGCAGCGACTCCAGCGTTTGCCGGTTCTTCAGTGGGGTGAACTGCAAGCCGTCCAGGCATTCATTGCCAAGTCAGGCGACGACAATTCGACGGAACAACTCAAGCAGTTGTCGCGATTGGAACGAGCGGTCGAGGATGGAAAAGTGACGTCCTTTGATTTTCAGGATGTCCTGGAATCCGTGCATCGATCTGATCCTGGCAGCACGACCGGTTTCCAATTGATTCAGCCATTGACGAGCGAAGCCGTCGCTGAGGTCGTCCTTCGGGCGAAATTGGTGGCGGACCGTGCCAAGGTTCCTGATCAGGAGTTTCCCGACGTTGATTTGGGGCAGATCGTTCAGAAAGAGATTGAGGTTGCAGCGAAATCGGGCGGGTTCTAGCTGGTTTACAGGCTTTTTTGACTGAATCCGGCGGTTAGCGGAAATTGATCGCCGCGGGCTTTTCACTTCCGTCTTGTCTCCTACAGTGGCGTGCGTCGAGAATGACGGCGTGGGCGTGCCGTGGGCACTCCCTTCCAAGACTCCCAAAGGAATCGAGCGTGGCGAAACGAGAAGTGGTGATTGTGGGGGCCGGCCCAGGAGGCCTCGCCACGGCTTTGCAGTTGGCTCACGCCGGATGTGACGTCACGATTCTGGAACGCCGTGATCGCGTGGGCGGTCGGACGTCTTCGATCGAAATTGACCAGTATCGATTTGACTGCGGTCCGACCTTCTTTCTTTACCCCCGGGTGCTCTCGGAGATCTTTCGGTCCATTGGCCGAGAATTGATGGCCGATGTACCGATGGTGCGACTCGATCCTCAGTACCGCCTTACGTTTGGCGAAGGCGGCCAGTTGGACTGCACGCCCGACATGGACGAGATGGATCGGCAGATCGCCGACTTCTCTCCCGATGATGTTGGCGCTCTCCGACGCTACATGGACGACAACCGGGTCAAGCTAGAGAAATTCCGGCCAATCCTTGAGTCTCCCTTCAATTCGCTTGCCGATGTGATGCGTCCGTCGATGTTGTCGGCAGCCCGCCACCTCCATCCCTTCCGATCACTGGGGAAAGAACTCGAGCGCTACTTCTCGGATCCACGCTTGGTGATCGCGTTCGCCTTTCAATCCAAGTACCTCGGCATGTCGCCGTTTCAGTGCCCGAGCCTCTTCAGCATTCTTTCGTTTCTCGAGTATGAGCATGGTGTCTGGCACCCCCAGGGCGGTTGCAGTGCCGTGAGTGAACGGATGGCTGAAATTGCGGAGTCCATGGGTGTCAAGATTCGCACCAACGAGTCGGTGACGGACATCGAAATGAAAGGTCGACGAATCACTGCCTTGAAGACAGATCGAGAGACCTATCGTGCCGATGCGTTTGTCGTGAACGCGGACTTCGCCGATTGGATGAGCAAGACGATCCCCAACCAGATGCGTCGTCGCTGGAGCGACGAAAAGTTAGCCGAAAAGAAATACTCCTGCAGCACCTTCATGCTGTACCTCGGGATCGATGGCGTGTATCAGGACATCCCCCATCACAACATTCACATCAGCCGTGACTATGAGCGAAATCTGCAAGAGATTGAGCATCAGCATGTGCTCAGCGAGGACCCATCCTTTTACCTTCAGAATGCGAGCGTGACCGATGGTTCACTTGCTCCCGCAGGTCACAGTGCGTTGTACGTATTGGTCCCCGTCACACATCAACACCCCAATGTCGATTGGAATCGTGAGTCGGACCGATTTCGCGAATTGACGCTCGACAAGCTCTCAGCGATCGGAATGAGCGACGTTCGAGATCGCATTCGAGTGGAGCACCGCATCACGCCCGCAGATTGGGAAAGCAAGTACGCCATTTACCGTGGCGCGACATTCAACCTCGCGCACAATCTGGGGCAGATGTTGCACAAACGACCGCACAATCGCTTCGAGGAACTCGATGGCGTCTACCTGGTCGGTGGCGGAACGCATCCAGGTAGCGGCCTGCCAGTGATCTATGAATCGAGCCGTATCAGTAGTCGATTGCTGTTGAACGACCTGGGAATCGATACCGAATTCATCGACGTCGCGGCCACCTGCGCAGAGACCGACTACTCCGACTACAAGCCGAATGTCTTCTCGGGACCTTCCGAAGTTCCGGTGGGTTCGTGATCGAGGGTTAGGTTGTCGAAGCCCAAGGGCGGCCACGGGGTGTGTGCCCGAGGCAGTTGTCCTACAAGGGCTTTACGACGACGTCTTTGAACCAAACGACCTGACCGTGATTTTGAAAGCCGATGCGTCCGGTTCGAGGAAGTTCTTTCAACGCGGTCTTGAATTTGTTGTTTGAACCGTCCGGGTTTTTCATGGGCGTGTCCCATCCATCGAAGTCGATTTCGTTGACCACCACGCCGTTGATCTCGACCGTGACCTGTGGTCCGTGGCAGGTCAATTTTAAGTCATTCCATTGCCCCACCGGCTTCGAAGAGTCCTTGCTGGCAGCCTTCGCATCGTAGAAGGACCCATTGAGGTTCTTTCCATCCTTCGGGCCTTTGACTTTCTGAAATCCGGCGTCATCCAACAGTTGAATCTCGAATCCTTGCTGAACGGGATCATCGGGGTTGGAACGGTAGAAGACGCCACTATTGCAGCCCTCCGATAGCTTGTAAGACAAGCTGAGCTCGAAATCGCCGAAATCCTCTTTGGTCCAGATGTAGCCCATTCCCTTCATGCGAACTTGACCGTTCTTTTGCTTGACCTCTTGCATGCGGCAACTGAGAGTACCGTCATCCTCGATCACCCAGGCGCCGTCCGCGAACTGCCAATGTTCCGTGTCGTCGCCATCGAACAAGGTTTGAGGCGAATCCGCTCGGACGCTTGTGCTAAGGCAAGTCATGACCAGCAGGAATCCGGTCAACGGCAGGTGTAGACGTGGCATTGGAAGTTCTCGCAATGAGTTAGAGTTTCTTGTTCTCGAGATGGCGAGTGGCGTCTCGCTTCGTTTTCTTGACGAGGTTCTTTTGGATCGCGTCGGTGAGATCGATTCCCGACTGGTTGGCCAGGCAGAGCACGACAAACATCACGTCAGCTAGCTCATCCCCTAAATCGCCCGGTGACTCGCCCGGTTTACAGGACTGTTCACCGACCGTCCGCGACAAGATACGCGCGACCTCGCCCACCTCTTCCACAAGTTGGGCCAAGTTCGTCATCTCGTCGAAATAGCGGACACCGATCGTTTGTATCCACTGATCTACCTGATCCTGCGCTTCGCGAATCGTCAGCGCCGATGGGGCTGCAGGTTCTTCGCTCATTTGGCCAGCAGCAGATAGGTTCCACTCTTTCCGGCGACCGCCAGATCACTTTTCGAATCGCCATTCAAATCCTCCACAGCGATTTGCAATCCGCACCCAACGTGTCCTTCGTCAATGGTGTGCCGCGTGAACTTGGCCGTCTTCGGATCCCAGTCGTAATAGTAAAGGCAAGGCATCTCCTGACCACCGGGATCTCGGCCGTTGTGGCCAAAGTAGCGTTTGCCGGTGATCAGTTCGGGCTCGTCGTCACCATCGATATCGGCCCAGGCCAGTGTGTGTGGCTGACTGTACTGACGGTCGATCTCATGCTCTTTCCATGAGATTTTGCCGCTTGCATCCGGCCCTTCGTTTTGCCACCACAGCAACCCGTAGTCGTGTCCATTCCCGAAGATCAAATCGCCATCACCATCCTGATCCAGGTCCGTGATGATCATCGGCAAGCTGGCATGGAGATCCCAGTCGCGGTGAAATGTCCAGGACTGCTCCCATGCATCTTCGCTGGGCTGCTCGTACCATCCCTGTCCGACCAGGATGTCTGCCAAGCCGTCGCCGCTGATATCACCCACGGCCAATCCATGCCCGCTTCCCTTTTCGCCGAGAGCGTGAGGCTTCATTTCGTAGATCGCGCCGCCGTCTTTTTTGCCAGCTTCCGTTCCCGTGGTCGCCGCTGCAGGCTTGTCGACCAAACGCCAGATCACGGTAGGAAGATCTTTTTTCCAACTGTTCACGATCCATTCCGGACGGCCGTCACCATCGATGTCCTCCATCAATTGACCTTCATTGGCGCTGTTGCCGGTGTCGACCAACAGATGCTGAGTCCAGTGTTTCCCAAGACGCAATCCCTCGTCACCCGGATTCTCGTACCAGTGAACTTCCGTTGGCAGGAAAGAACCAGCGATCACATCGAGACGACCATCGCCATTCACATCCCACAAGTAGTCTCCATTGCTTTGGACATATCCATTCCAGTCGTCAATGTTCCGCAGTGGCCGCGGTGCCCAATCACCTCCGCGATACCAATTGCGCCCGGCCACCAAATCAACCTGTCCGTCACCGTCGACGTCTCCGGCAGCGATCCCCTCGTTTGCATCGATCGCCAAGAGCTTGACGTCAAATCTGGAGGATGCATCCGCACTCGGCTCGGCGGCCTGGAGGGTTGAGTGCGTGGTGGATGGAATTCGGTGAACGCAACTCAGGGTGACGAGAGCGGTGAGAGAAAGGGCTGCGCGGGTCAGCATCGGTGGGAGCCTTTCAGCGTGCGAAGTAGAATTGCTAGCAAGCAGTTGGTGGGACATGGCGACCCCATTGGGCCGTCGGTGATTCGCAGATGTTCCAATCATCAAGCTCTTCGTGATTTCTTGAACCGGTCTCAATCTAGAATTGTTTTTCAGTTCGGGCGGAAAAGGATCTGTTGAACGTGCGCGAATAACGCCATGATTGTACTCTCCGAACACGGTGTCACCGAGTTGGTAAGAAAAAGAAGTCTTCCGCTTGCGGGCATCGGTTCCGCGAACTCTCCACCAAGTTGAGCGATCATTGGAAACATCGACGGAAATTGAGCGGCTTTATCTCGAGGATATGCGTGTTGGCGATAGCTGGATCAGCGAGACGCGCGAGATCACGGCTGACGACGTAGCAGACTTTGCCCTCCTTACAGGGGATCACGATCCCTTACACGCAGATAATGCGTCTGCGTCTCCATTTGGCGAGCCCGTCGCCCATGGGCTGCTTGGTCTGAGCGTTTTGGCAGGGTTGAGTAGCGCCCGACCTTGTGTGGCAACGCTCGCCTTGGTGAGCCTGTCAGATTGGAAGTTCGAAGCGCCGATTTTCTTCGGTGATGTGGTTCGAGTGAGAACCGAAGTCGAGAAGATCGAGCAGCACGGAAGACGCGCCGGTCGCGTGACCTGGTTGCGGCAACTTCTCAATCAACACGGGCGTGTCGTCCAGCAAGGCAGGTTCGAGACTTTGGTGGCGACGAGAGCTCGGGCGCGGCGAATCGCAACGCATGCCGAGCAACCTCATCGTTCGCTACCGGCCCGATAGCCCTCTCTTTTTCCGCGTTCGTTGAGCGCGGCCTCTGGTTTCTCGCCGAGTCGTGATCATCGCCGCAAATCGCAGCGATGCGGCGCATTCGATCGCAGTTGGCTATGATGGGTCACTGAATCGTACGCCGAGTGTCGGTTGAGTCGTTTAGATCACCGCGGGGATGGTTTCTGTCTTCGATGGCACATGCTGAGACCGCATTTTTGTGCGTCCAATGGATGGTGGAAGATAGCGGCCGGTCCGTTGCAGAAACGCGATTCAAATCCCTCCTGCCTCAACGACCGTGACAGGTTGTCGGTCGCCTTGGTTGCGTCGCACTATTCGTCGTGTTCTCCACTGCCCTTTCGAGTCAAGCTTCATGATGGTTTCCAATTTTCGTCAGTCGTTGTTCTGTCTGACGCTCATCGTTCTCGGCGTCACCGTTGTTAGTGGCGAGGAATCGAGACCTCACATTGTGCTGGTGATGGCGGACGATCAGGGATGGGGTCAGACTGGTTACTACAATCATCCGCGACTGA
>JBPCVD010000354.1:0-4699 GCA_051010815.1 Rubripirellula sp. | reverse complement strand
GGCTTCAAGCCGATCAGCGCCACAGATGACCTTGATCGAAGAAGTGGATTGCGGCAACTACGTTCGTCGCAAGATTACCTACACGGCCCAACCAAATAACGAGACGCCAGCCTACCTGTGCATACCGCAAACAGCGTTGAACGACCCGAGCCGTCGCCACCCCGCTGTGCTCTGCCTTCATCCGACTGACAACGTCGTCGGCCATGGTGTCGTGGTGGGACTTGGTGGCAAACCGAACCGGCAGTATGCCAGCGAGTTGGCTGCAAGAGGCTACGTCACTTTGTCACCGAGCTACCCACTGCTCGCGAACTATCAGCCTGACCTTACTGCACTCGGCTGGGAGAGCGGGACCTTGCTAGCCGTGTGGGAAAACATGCGGGGAATCGATCTTCTTCAATCACTCCCGTACGTGAATGACGAGGCCATCGGCGGAATCGGCCACTCACTCGGTGGCCACAACGCAATTTATACAGCCGCGTTTGATCGCCGGATCAAGGCCGTCGTATCGAGCTGTGGCTTGGATTCCTATCGTGATTACTACGACGGCGATCCCTCGAAGTGGATCGCTGGGAAAGGTTGGACACAAACTCGATACATGCCGAAACTGGCGCAGTTCGCAGGTCGGCTCAATGAGATCCCATTCGACTTTGACGAGATCCTGGCGGCCATCGCTCCCCGAGATGTGCTTGTCATTGCACCATTGCACGACTCGAACTTCCGTGCAGACAGTGTCGATCGTCTCGCTTCCAATGCACGGCCCGTTTTCCAGCTCCACGGTGTCCCCGATCGGCTGCAGATTCAGCACCCAGACTGCGAACATGATTTCCCACCAGAGATGCGAGAGCATGCCTACGAATTGTTTGACCGAGTACTTGCTTCAACTCTTTCTCCATCGAATCACTAATCTGCAACGATCAAGAAGAGATTCGGTCTTTCACGCCACCGTGGTTCTGGCAGGATTCAGTTGGGCCAATGCACGACGAAAGCGAGTTTCTGGCTGCCGTTCGCTCTTCTCCGGAAGATGACGCGCCACGCTTGGTCTACGCCGATTGGTTGGACGAACAAGGACAGACGACACGCGCTGAATTGATACGCATTCAGTGCGAGATTCACCGATCCGACTGGCATGCGGAAGATCGATATCGTCTTGAAAAACGTGAAACGCAACTCTTTCGCGCTCACAAGGATTCATGGTTGGGTGATCTTGCATCGATGATGCGATCCGGAAGATTCGAGCGTGGCTTTGTCGAACGCGTCGCACTAACGGCGAATCAGTTCGTTCAGCATGGGGAGCAAATCACCGACCGAACACCCGCTAAACAGTTCAACTTCCTTCAAGTCTCCGACAAATCGGCTCCCAAACTGGCAGCGACTCCAATGCTGCAGCGAGTCATGCACATGACGGTGCATGGTGAACGTTTATCCGACATAGGCTGGAGACACTTGCTGTCATCACCCCACCTAAGCAATCTGCGTGAACTTGAACTTCATCGCGGCTATGACTCTTTCGCCGCCACGTCGATTGGAATCCTTTGTGCCCTTGCGCTTTGTCCCGCTATACATGAACTAAAAGGCTTGGCGACATCTCAGATCGGTCTTGAAACGGACCTTGGTCAGCGAGCATTTCGGACGCTGCGTCTTGACTCGCTTCAATCCATACGGCTTCCGTCCGTCGGCACAGACGCATTACGAATCCTTAGCCGCATGAACTGCTATGACAGTCTCAGCCAGATCGATCTCAAGGGAAATCCAACCAATCAGTCGGGCTGGTTGCGTCGCGACGATTGCCCGTCCCTTTCATCTGTACGTAATCTCAACTTAGATGACTGCGACCTGAATGATCGTGACCTCGCGGACCTCTTCCAGCATGGAAAGTGCCAGCGGCTTGAACGACTCAGTGTTGAAGTCAACTACCTTTCACGGAGCGCTTTCCAGCATGCATTGACGGAACTGCCTGCATTGCGATCCCTGCATTGTGGAAGAAACGCACTTGCAGATGGAACCTGGGACCGCTTGGCCCGTAGTCAAACACTCGCACCCCTGGAAACACTGTCCATGCGTCGAACTGTCGGATCATTCTCGCAGGGGCATATGGAGACGCTGGCCACTTGTTTCCGTCTTCGATGGTTGAATCTCAGCGCTTGCGATCTCAGTGACGCCGCAATCCGGCCACTTCTCGAGTCCGCGAACATGCGTGAATTACGTTGGCTGGACTTGAGCGAAAATCCACTATCGGACCAGACCGCTTCCGCCATCCTGCATTCGGGGGCGATGTCAGAATTGAGACACCTATCTCTGAAAGAAACGCGGGTTTCTGCGGAAATGAAGAAGGAACTTCGACGCAAATATGGCCCGGGAGTGTGCACGTTCAGTCGTTAGAAACGCGTGACTCACCGATTCGCGGTTCTATTGGGTAAACTGTCGGATGACTCGCAAATCGATCGAGCAGCAGCGACAATGCCTACTCGGTTTCCCTCCCACCCCCTACACATCGCTAGCCAACATGAGTTCATTGAATCGCCGCCACTTTTTGTCCGCCTCTCTCGCGGCAGGCCTAACCACTGCACTGCCGAGCAGAAGCCTGCGTGCCGCCAACGCAAATGACGAAATCAACATGGGTTTCGTCAGCTGTGGTGGCCGTGCTGGAGGTTTGATGAGCCAATTCAGCAAGGTCGAGGGCATCAACATCGCTGGACTTTGCGATGTTGATGAGAAGCGTTTGGGTCTGGCGAAACAGAAGTACCCCAAGGCACAAGGCTGGACAGACCTGCGCGACCTGATCGCTTCCGACTCGATCGACGTCGTTGTCGTTGCGACCTGCAACCACTGGCATTGCCTTGCGGCGATTTGGGCGATGGAAGCGGGCAAAGATGTCTACGTCGAGAAGCCGTTGTCACACAGCCAGTGGGAAGGTCGTCAAACCGTCGCTGCGGCCCGCAAGTACAACAAGGTCTGTCAAATCGGGACACAACAAAGGTCCGATCCGATGCAGGCAGAAATCAAAGACTTTCTGCACCGCGAAAAAGGTCTTGGAGAGATCTTGGCCGCACGCGTCAATCGTTATGGCGTAAGACCTTCGATTGGGAAACGCGATACACCCTTGCCCATCGACAAAAATGTCGCCTACGACCTGTGGCTTGGACCGGCGCAAGACCAACCGATCTATCGAGAAAAGCTTCACTACGACTGGCATTGGGACTGGAATACTGGTTCCGGTGAAATGGGAAATTGGGGCGTTCATGTGCTGGACGATGTCCGCAACAACGTGTTTCAAGATTCGGTCGCGTTGCCTCAACGAATTCTTGGTGGTGGGGGACGCGTGGGTCTCAACGACGCTGGGCAAACTCCGAACGTACATTTCGCGTACTTTGATACCGGATCGATCCCAGTTGTCATCGGCCTCTCGAACTTGCCCGCGGAGCCGGGCGGAAAGAAGAGTCCGAAACACCCTGGCCCAAGCAGTGGTTACGTCGTCTACTGCGAGGGCGGGCGTTACGAAGGCCAACGTGGCCGAGGTGCCGCCTTCGACTCAAGCGGAAAGCGAATCAAGGAATTCAAAGGACAAGGAGATGTTCGCCACCAGGCCAACTTCATCGAAGCTGTCCGCACGCAGGACTCGTCAATCTTGAACGCAGAAATCAAGGTTGGTAACGACAGTACCGGATGGTGCAACCTTGCGAACGTAGCCTTCCGCGCCGGAGGTGAGCTGTCTCGGGAGGCGGCTCAGTCCGTCGACCTGGATCAGTGGCAAGCCTTGATGGGCGAGATGGATGCACATCTCAAGTCGCATCAAATCGCGCTCGATAGCGATGCGATCAAGCTGAGTCCCATGTTGGAACTCGACTCGAAGACAGAGGAATTCGTAGGTGATAACGCCGCCAGGGCCAACCAGTTCCTTAATCGCGAATATCGCAAGGGTTACGAAGTCCCAAGCCTGACGTAGTTCAGAGTATGCCCGATGAAAATCCGAAAAACGCGTTTCGAGATCTACTCGAAACGCGTTTTTGTTTGCGCCAAGAAAATCGCATCGCCAGTGAAACGCGATTGAAACTGCTCATCGCTCCACTTCGTCCTGCCGAAGGCTGGATCCCCAATGATCCAATCGCCTTCCGAGTCGCGGCCAAAGACCACGACCGCATGCCCTTCCCCACGTGCACCCATCAGTCGACTGAGTGATGTGTCGGAACTGCGGAAGCGGATAAGAGAGATATTTGGCAACTGTCGTTGTTTTGTCCAACGATCTGGGTCGACCGATGCGACACGGGCTGAAAGGTGAGGTCCAGCCACAAAGGCGTTTAAACCACGGAAGAGTCCAACCGGTTCCGTCCCATGCTGACTTGTCAGGCATGCCAACGCGAGATCGCGCTCACTCGCAACTACACCCGACACCCTCAACAACGTGACGGCAGCCGCAGGAGCACAAGACGACGAATGGCTCTGCAGGCAAACACCATCACTCCACTGACTCGAATCGCTCAAATCGATGGGTGCCACGACCGGACGAACGATCGGCGTGAAGGTATACGCCACTGCCAAACCGCCCAGCCCAAACATGGTCGCCATTCGAACGCGTCGTGTCAGACCTTCGGTCTTGCGAGCCAAGCCAGCTGTAAAGCACAAAATGATCGGCATCAGACTGGACCAGAAGACCGCCGAAGCCAGCGGAAGTGAATTGGTCCAATGGAGCCTTCCGGAAAAG
>JBPCVD010000353.1:0-4148 GCA_051010815.1 Rubripirellula sp. | reverse complement strand
ATCTCGGGACGCAGTCGCCCGCAACGTTCTCGCGCAATCTTGCATGTGAACGACGGGTTGCGCCGACGGAAGCGGCGTCTTGATGGCTTCGAAGCAACGCACCGCAGAATGCACTCGATCAATCACTACAATTGATGCAGCCGTCATTCGATCATCGAGGCGACGACACGAGGCGTTCGCTTGAACTCCTATTTGGAAGCATTGCCGTCTGCATTTTTGCGAGGCAGGATGGAAGATTTCGGGGGTGTCTTGGCATCCGCCAGCGGTTGGGCTGCTGGTTTGTCGGAGTGCAAGGGAATGGGAACGAGCACAAGTCGGAGCGGCGTGCCCCGAGGTGGAATTCGATCGGTGAAGGGGATGAACTGCAGATCGTTTGCTTCCGCGCTGCTTGCGATTGGCACATCCAGCATCGCCGAGTTGAAATTGGAAACACAGATCATGTCGCCCGAATCCGCGCGATAATACTCGCGACCGTCCGAAGGGTCCTTCCAGAATCCGCTTCCAGCAAACACCCAATCGGGCTCCATCTGCTCACCCGTGTCGGCCTTCTTCACCCAAGTTCTGCCGTCGACAGCATGAAACTGATTCTCTTTATCCCAATAGCAAACCCAGATCCGAATGCGTTGGCCCGTGGCCGGTACGAAACGAGGCAAAAACTCAACCGGCGTGCCATGCTGTGCCCCGACCGCCAGCAACGCCGCATGAACTTCTTTTGATTGCGGCAACGTTCCGATAATCGATTCGTGCTCCTTTGTGCCAACCGGGCAGGCAAACATTTCCAGAGGCCCGTCGTTCATCGCAACGTAACCATCGAAGATCACACGCTTGTTCTTGGCGTCGATCCAGAGGTTGCGTTTGCTCAGTGACTTGACATCCTTGGGAGCGTCGAACGCCTTCTGGACGATCTCTTGGGGTGGGACAAATTTTTCATACAGTGGCTCGACGCTTGGGGTCGCATCGGGGTCGGGCAGCGTTCGCTTTTCGGTCGAGTCTTGATTCTTCTCGGTTGGTTCCGATGGCTCTTGTGAACGAGATTCGGCTGCGGACCCGATCAGCAGAACACCCAGCCCTGCGGCGAGCGTCACGCTACGAACGATCTGAGACAGCACGGACAGTCGTTTCATCATGGACTCAATTCCAAGCAAGGGATGCGAACGGTATCTTCCGAGGTCGGATGGAAGAGGGAGAAAAAGGATGGTTGGTGCCAATGACCTTCACGCCGCGACAAACTCCGTTGTGCGGGGCGAATTTGGAATTCGGCCGGGATTCGCTGCCTGAGCACAACACAGGCTAGCGTAGCAAGTTTTTCTGGGTAAGGTATCGAAGGTCAGGGACGATCGACACCGCATCTTGCATGCCATTTCTGTTTCAGATTCTTGAGCATGCGGGCCGTGACTTTACCGCCTAAGCCTGGAGTCTTGACGGTGGAGAAAGCGACATCGCGGTGGAAGTTTCACCGCACGTCCACTTGATTGAGTTCGATGTCGATCGACGCCAGTTCTGCTGAACCCAGCCTTTCACATCAGACGTTCTCAGCTACTACGGAGCGTTGGGAGGAGTTGCTGCCGCAGCTGCGGAAGATCGACTGCAGCGATGGGCCTCGTGAAATGTTTGGCGAGGCGAGTCGGCGCGGCAACAATTACCGTTGGGGAATCGCGGCATCTACCGGGACAGCTTGCGACCCGTTGATTGAAGGACTCAGCCGGCTGGCGTGTCACGACGGAAAACCGAAGCTGAAGTCGGTGGATCTTGACCTCGCGGCAGCCTCGATGATCGACCTTGTCGATCGCATCACCAACTACAGTCCTCTTGATGCGGCCACTGCGACCCTGTGGGCCGCTGCTCTGCCGGCTCTGTCGACTCGGATCGAGCCACATCGATGGTGGCGGTTGCTATCGTCGTTACAACAGTTGCAAGAATCGGTCATGCAACGCAACACGCCCTATGCTCGAAGCCACTTGATGCTTGGCGGTGAGTTAGGTTTGACGCTTGCTTGGAGACTGCCAAATATCGCCGCCTGCAAAGGGCTGGCCAAACCCTCTGCCTCCGCGGTAAAGGCTTGGGCTGAGTGTGATGACGATTCGGTGACCGCCGCCTTGGCGAACCCAAGTGATCTGCGACTCGTTCTTGCATCGTTGCTTCGCTGTAGGCCCTTGATCGAACAGGTCGCTAAGCGGAAGTTTGGAAAGTCACATAATTCGATTGGCAAAAAGTTGGCGACGTGGGTCGCTGCGATGACCCATACCGGCGGCACAGCTTTCAGTTCAGCTTCTCCCAAAACGATGAAGGTCGACTACACCAGGGCGGGACTGATCGAGACTGCGATCGGTCTTGATGCAGAATCGCTTGGCCCGGCATTCTCTGCCGCGAAAGGGGAGCCGCATGTTGAAAGTCGATTGGTGTGGGAGGTTGCCCTGCCCGATTCAATCCACCACGATCGACAGTCGCAAATCGCAATAGCGTTTCCGGAATGGGATGTGCGACGCGGACGGTTCCACTTGGATTACTCCGGAGAAGAGATTCGGTTGGAGGTTTTTGGCGGGCGACGGCGTGTGCTCGATGGTCGACCACAAATGCGAATTGATCTCGACAAGTTCGAGCAACAGCCTGCTGGCGATTGGGAAGAGGTATGCGAATATACCGATGACGATGTGCACTACCTTGAGCTCGAGCAATTGTGGTCCGGTGGGATCAAGGTCCAACGCCAATTGCTTCAAGTGCGAGACGATCGTTCGTTACTGATTGCTGATGCCGTCCTTCCGCAAGATGGCGTTGACCTGACGGATGTCCCCATTGATTACGCTTGTAGTTTTCCGCTCGACGAGGGGATTGAATTCGTGCCGGAGTCGGAAACGAGTGAAGCCTTCTTGAGCGACGGAAAGCGGCGAGGATTAGTGTTGCCATTAGCGGCAAGTGAATGGCGAGTCGGTCGCACGAATTCTTCGATATCAGCCACGTCCGACGATCATTTGCAACTCACCTCGCGTGGTCACGGCGCATTGTTCACCCCGATATGGTTCGATTTCCAACAGCGGCGGTTTGATCGCAATCGGACCTGGAGAGAGCTGACGATCGGTGACCAATTGCGTCTGGTCGATCGACACGAGGCGGTCGGTTACCGTATTCAAATTGGTTCCGAACAGTGGATGCTGTACCGTTCCCTGGCAGAGGAGCGTCGCTGCCGAACAGTGCTCGGCAAGCATCTGATCGCGGATTTCTTTTGCTCGCGTTTCGATCCTGGGGATGGAAGCCACGACGAGTTGTTAACGGTTGACGACAGTGACGTTGAGAATGATTGACCAAGCGGCACGACAAAGAATTGCGGACAATTGGAATTCGGTCGTTGAAGAGGTTCACGGAGCGGCCTCCGATTGCGGGCGAGATCCCAGTTCGGTGCATGTGATTGGCGTTTCGAAGTACGTGGACGCCGAGCTCACCTCCGCGCTGGTGGCAGCGGGATGCCATCAGCTGGGAGAGAGTCGCCCACAATTGCTGTGGCAGAAGGCCGAGGAGATGGAGGCTGCAGAGTCGATTGAATGGCACATGATCGGCCATTTGCAAAGGAACAAAGTGCGGCGTCTGCTTCGCTATCGTCCGCTAGTGCACTCGATTGATAGTGAACGTATTTTGAGAGCGATCGCGGACGAGGCGTCGCAGCAGGGGCAAGAAATCGACGTGCTGTTGGAAGTCAATATCAGCGGTGACGAGTCAAAAACGGGCCTCACTTCTGCCCAACTTGTTGCGGTTCTCGAGTCGCTTCCTGAAGCAGGTGTCGTCGTTCGTGGACTGATGGCGATGGCGGGTTGGGGGACCGACCGAGCGGATGCGAAGCGGCACTTTGAACAAACACGCGACTTGCGTGATCGCGTGCAGGATTCCACGGGAGTGCAGCTTCCCGAGCTGTCGATGGGAATGAGCGGTGACTTTCGGGAGGCCATTGAAGCGGGGGCGACGATGGTGCGGATCGGGTCCCGACTGTTTGAGGGTCTGATCGATCGAAGCTGAGTATCGAATCCCCATTCATGCTTCACCCGGTGCAAAACGCAACCGAGTGGGTGGCGAGCACGATGGCGCACCCAGGATTAGCGTCACGGCGGCTGCCGACAAAGGCCGTGCAAACCGAGCGATCATTCAGCTGCTCGCAACAG
>JBPCVD010000352.1:0-5089 GCA_051010815.1 Rubripirellula sp. | reverse complement strand
GGATCCGAAGGGACGAAACCAAAGGGGAGCGAGTCTGGCCAAACCGGGCGGAGCGGAGACGAGTCCAATTCGGGCGCATCCGATCCCTCCACATCGGACAGTGAAGCGGGAGCGAACGAGACTCCGGAACACGATGGAGAAGCGTTCGAACGAATCCGCGACTACTTGGAGGAAAAAGAACGCGAGCAGGAGAGTCAGGGAGGCGGATCGAATTCGGATCAGACTGATCCGGGAAATTCTCAGCCTCAATCCAGTGATCAAGAGTCCGGCTCAGGCGACCAAGGAAAGGAAGCAAGCGACAACTCCGAGTCGGGAAGTGGCGATTCGAATCAGGATTCGTCTGAATCAGAGAAGTCCGGCGGAAGCGAAGCATCGAATGAAGCGGGCGGCAGTGATCCCGACAAAAACGATTCGGGCTCCAGTTCTGAACAGGACCAAGGAAGCTCAGGCGACGAAAACTCGGGCAGCCAAACCGCGCAAGACGGACAAGACGGCCAAAGCGGATCCGAAGGCGCTAACGACACGTCCGAGAGCGAGCAGACCGGAGACGAATCAAACGAAGGTGCTGAAGGGTCCGCGGGTCAGAGCGATGATGGCACACAATCGAAATCGAAGGAGTCGTCCTCGTCATCGGAAGAAAATGGATCACAAGACGGCCAGTCTCAATCACCATCCTCCGAGGCTGCCGAACGCAGTTCCGACCAGAACTCCACCAGCACACCTTCCCAGTCGGGAACTGGCGCTGGTGATGACAAAGGCGATGCGGCTGATTCACCGATCCCACCCGATCCGGTCAACGTCGAATACGCCAAGAAAGCGACCGACATGGTACTCGACTACTTGGACGAAACACGCGACTCCCCTGACCAGGACCTTCTCGATGAGTTGAACTGGAGCGAGGACGATCTCAAAGGCTTCGCGGAACGTTGGCAGCAGGTCCGCGAAATGGAAAAGAATGGGGCGGTGCCAGGAGAAAACAGCGAACTGCAGGACGCACTCAAGAGCCTCGGCTTGCGGGACCGTAGCAATCGCACCACAGGAATCGAAGAATCTGGCGACGCCCTGCGTGGGATCCGAGACTCAGGAAATCGCAAACCGCCCCCCGCGGCGTATCGCGATGCATTTGACGCCTTTCGTCGTGCTATGGGGCGTCAGCAGTAATCGACCAGTTCGATCGGTTCGACTCGCGGGTACGCGAGCAATCGGGGTTTCGCTATTCTTCAGGTCTGAGGCGAACACACCCCACGTCGATGATGAGTAACCGATGTCTGAAGCCGCGACGCGCACATTATTTCAAAACGCTCAGATCGTTCTTCCAGATCAAGTCCGCGTCGGATCGGTTCTGATCGAAGGGGGCAAGATTCTTGATGTGGACGCTGGTGCGACAGTCCAAGCGGATCGAACAATTGACTGTCAGGGTCTGCACTTGATGCCTGGCGTGATCGATGATCAAGTCCATTTTCGTGAGCCTGGACTGACGCACAAAGAAGACCTTGAGTTCGCCTCCCGCGCTTGTGCGGCGGGCGGTGTGACTTCCTTCCTCGAGATGCCCAACACAAAACCTCCCGCAATCACACTCGCTGGAGTACAAGCGAAAGAGCAGATTGCGGCAAAAAAGTCGCGAGTGAATTACGGATTCTACATCGGCGCCACACCGGACAACGCCGAAGAACTGGCGAAGGCCCACGACGTGCCGGGAATCAAAATCTTCATTGGTAGCAGCACGGGCAATTTGCTAGTTGACGAACAGGAAGCATTGGAACGAATCTTTGCGGAAACACATCTTCCGATTTGCGCTCACTGTGAAGATGAATCCACCGTGCGGGCGAACGCGGAACGACTCGCGGGAACAACCAACATTGCCGATCACTCACGAATCCGAGATGAGAATGCAGCAATGATCGCGACCAAGCGGGCGACCGACTTGGCTCGTCGCCATCAGCATCGCTTTCACGTCTTGCATGTATCGACAGCCGCGGAACTCGAGTTCCTGGTCGACCCGTCACCGTACCTGACCGCTGAAATCTGCTTGCACCATCTCTTCTTCAACGTCGATGATTACGCGCGGCTCGGTTCTCGAATCCAGATGAACCCTTCGATCAAGACGGCCAAGGACAATGCTGGCCTTTTCAAGGCGCTGCTGGACGGTACCGTTCAAGTCATCGCCACCGACCACGCCCCTCACACGTTAGAAGAAAAGGCGCAGCCCTATCCTCAAAGTCCCTCCGGCTTACCAGCCGTCGAGAACAGTCTTGCTTTGATGCTCGATCAAGTCGCTGCTGGTCGCTGCACGCTGCCTCAAGTTTCCGGTTGGATGAGCGATGCGCCAGCAAGGATCTGGGGAATTGTTGGTAAAGGAAGAATCCACGCTGGTTACGACGCCGACTTGGTTTTAGTCGACATGGCGAAGTCCAAGACAATTCGGGACGAAGAACAACTGACGAAGAGTCGATGGAGTCCTTGGCATGGGCAGTCATTGACCGGATGGCCCGTCGCTACGTTCGTGGGTGGCCACCGAGTTTGGTCTGCCGATGAGGGCGTGGACGATCACTTCCGTGGCAGCAAGTTGTCGTTTGACCATCAGCGTGGCGGCTATTGGAGTACTGGTGACGGAATTGGCACGGCAGACTGAGCCACGACCCCTGCCATCAATTACAATTTTCCCTCACTCCAAGATGCATCCGTACCGTTCCCCTTCCTCCTGAGAGCAGACCCCTGATGAAATACCTTGTTGGCCTTTCGCTTCTACTCGCCATGAATTGCACTCTGGTTTTGGCAGACGAACCCACCACCTCGAAGACGGATGTCGTCGTACTCTACGACGGAGGTGACCTGACCGGATGGGTAGGACGCGACGATCTCTGGACTGCCGAAGAGGGTCAGATCGTTGGTCGCACGAGTGACGAGAATCCGATTGATGGCAACACTTTCTTGATTTGGGATGGTGAGAAACCAGCGAGCTTTGAATTGACCGCCGAATTCAAAATTGAAAGTGGCAACTCGGGAATCCAGTACCGCAGCAAGGTCGTGGATGACGATAAGTTCGTGGTCAGTGGTTACCAGGCCGACATCGACTTCACGAACAAGTTCGCCGGTATTCTTTACGAAGAGAAAGGGCGTGGGATTCTGGCGCAGCGTGGGGAGTCGGTCACGATTGGCTCCGATGGCGAAAAGACTCGCAAGCGATTCGGGGAATCCGAGGCATTGGCCAAAGGAATCCATCCGGGCCAGTGGAACGAATTCCGGGTGGTGGCTGATGGAAACCATCTGCAGCACTTCATCAACGGCACCATGACCGCCGAAGTGATCGACGAGCAGTCCGATAAAGCCGCAAAAGACGGTGTAATCGCGTTGCAAATCCATCGCGGTCCTGCCATGACCGTACGATTCAAGAACATCAAGCTTCGCAAGCTGAATTAGTCCCTCGAGCCGGTTTTCTGCTTCCAGGGCAGCAGCTATTTCCCTATGGGTAACATAGTGAAGGCGAGACGCACGCAGCGCATTCGCTAAACTCAACGGTGTAACCCATGGCAAAGTCAATCTGGCCAACGGACGATCAAACGGAGACCCTGCTCGACGGAGCTCGGGCTGGGAACGCGGATGCCGTCAATCAGCTGCTGGATAGGCACCGCCGGTCGGTCAGGCGGTTGGTCGAGATGCGTCTGGACAGAAAGGTCCAGCAGCGCGTCGATGTCAGTGATGTCGTCCAGGATGTGCTGGTCGAGGCGAGCGGCCGACTCGATAAATACCTTGATGATCCTGCGATGGCATTCCACCTTTGGATCCGCCAAATCGCCTGGGACCGAATCATCGATACCTACCGCCGGCATCGCGTCAGTGCGAAGCGAAATATGGATCGAGAACAGCCGATCGCGGTCGCGGCTGGCTCGGACCATTCGACCATGGAGCTTGCAGTCCAGCTCCGTGATCCTGGTTTGACGCCCGCGACTGCCGCCACACAGCGTGAAATTGCAGGTCAAGTCGAAGCGGTCGTCGAGCTGCTTAACGAGCAGGACCGGGAAATCATTTTGATGCGACACTACGAGCATCTCTCTAACCTGGAGATTGCCCAAGTACTCAAATTGAATCCGCCTGCGGCCAGCATGCGCTACCTTCGCGCTCTACGTCGTCTTCGGCAACTATTGGCAGAGAACAACGTGGATGCCTCCGGCGAGACGGCACGGTGAGCCCATCCGGACGTGGCAGACAGCCGAACCCGTCCGCGAGCCTTCATGGCCGAGCGGAGTCGCCTTCGGACGAAGAATCAGAACGTGAAGATCGGCTTGCAAGCCTCCTGTCGGATGTCGCCGATGCCGTCAGTCGCGGAGAAATTGTTGACCTTGAATCCGTCTGCGCAGAAAACGTCGACTTGGCCGACGAGATCCGACGTCTCTGGGGAGTGTTGTTGGTCACCGATACCGCAGGTGCGGTGTCCGACGAAGGTGTCCATGATCACCAATCCGGTACGCGATGGCGAAGTCTGACGCTGCCCACCACGATCGGTGATTACGAATTAAAGGAGGAACTCGGCCGGGGCGGTATGGGAGTCGTTTTCCGCGCTCGTCAAATCAGCCTGGACCGCGAAGTTGCGGTCAAGATGATTCTCCGAGGTAGACTTGCAAGCGAAGCCGACCTGCAACGTTTCCTAGCCGAGGCTTCGGCGACCGCAAAGCTCGAACATCCCAATATCGTGCCGGTGTACGAGGCGGGTGACATAGAGGGCCGACCGTTCTTCAGTATGCAACTGGTCGCTGGGGAAACGTTGGCCGAACGGGTGGCAAGCCAAGGTCCGCTGCACCAACGTGATGCTGCTTCCATTGTTGCAGCCGTTGCGCGGGCGATCGGTTTCGCTCACGACCGGGGCATCCTGCATCGCGACCTAAAGCCAAGCAATCTGTTGCTTGCCACCGACGGTACTCCCCTCATCACCGACTTTGGATTGGCCAAGCAAGACGGTTCCGATGCGGATCTCACGCGAAGCGGAATGCTTGTCGGTACACCTGCCTACATGTCACCCGAGCAAGCGGGCGGACGCAGAAACCTCATCAGTCCTTCCAGCGACATCTACTCGCTCGGTTGCGTCCTGTAC
>JBPCVD010000351.1:0-4458 GCA_051010815.1 Rubripirellula sp. | reverse complement strand
GAGACGGACGGTGGTACCTCTATGACACCCGGAACGACCCTGGTGGGAATCACCAACTTGAACAGGAACGGCCCGACAAGCTGCGGGAATTGGTAGCGATTTACGAGCGATATGCGGAAGGCAACGGAATCGTCTCCATTGCCGACAATTGGAATCCCTGGCATGGATTCGGCGACGAATCTGAGTCAAACTAAGCTCGAAATTTCCTCCGCGGGCGGTGGCATGCGTTTTCTACTCGGAGCGATCCAACCTCCAACGCTTCACGAATCGACGAGCGAACGTAAAGCAACTTGGATGGAGTTGTTTTACGACTTGGCGTTTGTCGTGGCGATCGCCACAACGGCTCATTCGCTGAGCAGTTCGGAATCACCACGTGGAGTCCTCGAGTTCGCGGTCCTGTTTGTCCTGCTGCAATGGGCGTGGACAGGCTACACGTTTTACAACGATCGCTTCGACTCCGACGATCTGCTGCATCGGCTCGCCGGGCTTTGTCAGATGTTCCTTGTCCTGTTCATTGCGACGTTGCACGATTGGCTTTCCGATGACTTTCGCTCATTCGTTTTCGCCTACATCTTCCTGCGACTTTTCACGATTGCCTTCAACTATTTCGCAGGGTTGAAAATCCCGGCCGCGCGACAAACGACGCGTACGTTGGCGTTCGGGTACTCCATCGCTCTCGTTCCATTGTTGGCGGCGATTGCTGTCAGCGATCCGAATTGGCGATTGGCACTGGTGACTTCTGCGGCAGTGTTGCAATTGGTTCCTCCGCTCTTGCTTCCCCCAAACAGCACGGAGGATATTCCTCTGAGTGTCTCTCACATCCCGGAGCGATTCGGACTGTTCGTCACCTTGACGATGGGAGAGTGCTTCGCAGGAATCGTCAGCATTGGCACCACAGATGATCGGACAATTCCATTCGGTCTCGGATGTGCGATTGCAATCGGCATCGTGTTCAGCATCTGGTGGGTGTACTTCGCGCGCCTCAATGGCGAAGTATTGCAAAACCTGGGAGCGAAGACTCGATTTTGGGTCTACGGCCACGTGCCATTGACGATGAGTATCGTCGCGCTTGCAGTGGGATTGGAGGAGCAACTGGAGAGCCTTTTGCATCCTGACGAACCAGCACGAAGGACGCTTCTATTCCTCGCTTGGGGCATGGGCCTGGTCTGCCTTGCTGTGATTCAGACGGCATCCCATGCGAACGAAAGAACGAGGGCCGAACGGCGTCTGTTTACTGCTCTGTTGCTGTTTGGGGCCATCTCCGCAGGTCTCGCATTCCTTCCCTGGGACGCTGAGCCGCTCGTAAACCTTGCGGTCGTGTTGGTGATGGGCGTCATTCTGGCGTCGCTGTGCATTTTCTGCGACTTACTCTCCGGCTCGCCCCATAACGACCAAACTATCGGCTGAGTCCTGGAAACCACCCTCGCACACTACTTAAGACAGCACGCACGATGTCCGCGCGTCTGAACCATGCCGTTTCGTGGGTAGTTCGCGAGAGTGGTCAGGGCGGTAACATGTTTTGAGTCAAGGTCTGGCCCGTCCGGCTCGAGGGAAATTGAAAAACGATGAAGAAGCCTTCCTTGCTCGACCGTCTCAATACCAGCGTGCTTCTCTCGGTCACGCCGGAATATGGCGATGTCAAACGAGCGCAGGGGCCAGAGTACGGACAACAGCCGACATTTCCTAACCCCGCCCCGATGCCGCTTCAGTTTCGGAAAGTCGCTGGAGTCAACGTTCGATACGCTCACGCCGGATCTCCTGAGATGCCGACGGTGATCCTTCTCAACCCCCTGCCGCAAAGCATCGTCGCGTTCGCGCCGCTTTGGGAGCGATTCGCATCTCAGTTCAATCTCTATGCCTATGACCTGCCGGGTTTTGGGCGTAGCGAAGGGGGCGAGGAGTTCATGACATTCGCGGCTCAGGGTCAGTTCCTACGCGATTTGATTGAGGAATTCGGAATTCAAAAACCACACCTCGTTGGCCCCGACATCGGTATGGCGGCCGCACTTCACTACGTCACCCACTTTCCGAATGAAGTCGAGAGTCTGATTATCGGCGATGGCCCCGGAATCAAGCCGTCCACCAACGGCAGCATCATCCGCAAAGTGGTCGACTCAGCTTTCTGGCGGATGATTTTCAAGATTGGTGGGTCGGGAACATTCGTGAACGCAGGCAACCGCATTTGCTACCTCAACTACGTGCCGAATGAGGAGGAAATTTCCGACTACGTTGAATCTTACGAAGGTCGCATCGGTCCGGTCACATCCTGGTTCAGGGATTACCCCCAAAGTCTGGAGACCGTTGATCCCAAGCTTGAGGACATCGAGATCCCCGTGCTGATTTTTTGGGGTGCCCAGGATCAGTTACTGCTTGTCGACAACGGCCATCGACTCAGCAAACGAATTAAGCGGAGCAAGCTGCATGTCTTCGATCACTGTGGTCACTTTTCCTATCAGGATAAGCACGAGGAATTTCGCGATCTTATTTCGGACTGGGTCCTGGGCGACTACCAAGCCATCTGAATGATCTCAAGCGGAGAGTACGCTTCCATACAAGGAATGATCCATGGCAAAACCTGACAGCTTCACATCCTCTTTCTCTGTGGTTGTCGATCTCCCCGCGGAAAAGTTAGACCTGGCGGAATGGATCGTGCACTTCCCCAATGATGATTACATTTCGTGCACGCCCGCGACGGGGGCACACAAGCAGATGTACGTCTATCGAGATCGAGATGGAGGTTGGGTCTATCGCAACGACGAAAGCTGTGGTGGTTTCGTCATGACGCAGCTCTATCGAGAGGAAGTCAGGGAGAAACAGCACGTCTTCTTGGTGAGCCCGCGAACCAAGGGGAGGTTCCTCGGGTTCGTTCCGATGACCTTCCAGGTCACATGGGATATGAAAGTGGAACCGTATGAGGGAGACCGATCGATATTTACCTGCAGGATAGGCGCTCGCATGAACCCCTTTTACATGTTCGCTGCCCTTTGCATTCGACTCACCTATTGGACGGAAGCTCACATCGAAGAGGAGACGCCACACTTCGCGGATTCGGCGGCTCGCTGGGCAACTCGAAATGACTCGAACCAACGTGCGTCGTACGTCACCCCAACCGTGGACGACGCGACGAACGACTGACTGCGTGAGTCCCGGCTTGGACATCAAGCTTCTGCCGTCAAACGCAAACTGCTGCGTCGATCACGGCTAACGAGACTCACGCAGAACGCGCTCAGTCATCACTTTGCGTCAACGCTCCATCCCTCGGTACGGATGACCCCGTAGTACGGATAGTGATCCCATTCCACCGCCCCACCGACAACGCGTGGATCGCGAGTCTGCTCCAGGTAATCAAAGAGACGATTCCGCAGGGATTCTTGGACGGTACTCATGGTGGTCGAACCGGCCACATTCACCATCTGCTGCGGGTCGCTACGAAGATCGTATAGCTCCTCCCCGGGCCGCATCCCAAATGCGAGTTCCGCCAGATGAGCCACACCATGCTCATTGCGATGTTCCATCAGAAAGGTTTTCGTTGGCGAATCGTCGATTTCGCCGTAGGGAATCGCTCGCGCACAGACGCTCGAATCAGGGGAACCCGATGGCCACCGCGTGGGTTCGAAATTGTGAATGTAAAGATAATCCTTCGTGCGAATCGCGCGACAAGGATATCCCTTTCCACCCTTTCGACACCCATCGTGACGTTCCATCGCAATGAAAGCAGCATCCCGATCGATAGGCTCGTTGCCTTGGAAGATTGGAACGAGACTGGTAGCAGACATCTGATCCGGAATCTTTAATCCCGCCACTTCGAGGAAGGTGGGCGCCACATCGCTGAGATTGACAAAGGCCCCGACATCGCGGCCCGGGCTCACGATTCCGCCCGGCCAACGGATCGCCAACGGAACATGCGATCCGGCGTCATAGAGACTCGCTTTCGCGCGCGGAAACGGCATTCCATGATCGCTTGTGATCACCACAAGCGTGTTGTCTAGCTCGCCCCGCTCTTCCAGTGCCGCGATCGCGCGGGCCACCATCACGTCGAAATGCTCGACCTCCACGAGGTAGTCGAGGAGATCGTTCCGCACGATCTCGTTGTCGGGAAAGATTGCTGGGACAATCACGTCCTCAGGATCCTTTCCCGTCAGCTTCCCGACGCCTTTCTGGTAAGCGCGATGCGGCTCGGATGTTCCCAGCCAAAAACAGAATGGTTGGTCCTCGGAAACCTGATTCAAGAATTCCTGAAAGTTGCCTGCGTAGTCGGTGTTCCGGATGCCATCGTACGCAGGTTTCAGACGTCGGCGATCAAATGGTTCTCCGGCAGGATTGGAATCGCGTCCGCCTGGCTCAAGTCGGCCGGGCCCCCAACCCTTACCCGTATATCCGACGGCGTAGCCTGCATCCGCTAATCGCTCGGTGTAAGTCGCGAACTTCGCCGGCAAAGTGCTGTGAATATTTCCTGCT
>JBPCVD010000350.1:0-10917 GCA_051010815.1 Rubripirellula sp. | reverse complement strand
TCTTTCACCACGTGGCCATGCACATCGGTCAGACGATAGTCACGTCCCTGAAACCGATAGGTCAGTTTCTCGTGATCGAACCCTAGCTGGTGAAGAATTGTTGCTTGCAGGTCGTGCACATGAACGGGGTTCTCAGCAACACTGAAACCAAGCTCATCCGATTTGCCGTATTCAAAGCCGCCTTTGACCCCTCCACCCGCCATCAGAACGGTGAACGCATCGGGATAGTGATCACGGCCGAGGACTTTGCTCTTTGCCGTGCGCCCCTCGCGAAACGGAGTGCGTCCAAATTCACCACCCCACACAATCAACGTGTCTTCAAACAGACCTCGTTGCTTCAGATCTTGGATCAACGCCGCGATCGGCTTGTCCATCGTTGCACACTTGTTCGTGAGACCCGACGTCAATCCCGTGCCTTCTTGTGTGCCGTGAAAGTCCCAACCCCAATCGAACAGCTGAACAAATCGAACGCCCGACTCGACAAGACGACGCGCTAGCAAGCAGTTGTTGGCGAGACTGGCACCACCTGGGGTCGCACCATATTGATCTAGCGTGGACTGTGACTCCTGAGAGATGTCCATGACCTCTGGGACAGCCGTCTGCATACGAAACGCCAACTCGTACTGCGAAATTCGAGTCAGCGTTTCGGGGTGCCCCATCTCGCCGGCCTGCATCTGATTGAGATCCTTCAACGCATCAAGACTAAGCCGACGCATATTGCGATCCATTCCAGCTGGATTGGATGCGTACAGAACGGGGTCACCTTTGGAACGGCACTGCACGCCTTGAAATACCGACGGCAGAAAGCCACTTCCAAAAGAGTTTTTTCCGCCGTTAGGCTGAACGCCACTGGAAATCAACACGACGAACCCGGGCAGATTCTCGTTCTCACTTCCCAAGCCATACGTCACCCAAGATCCCATCGACGGCCTGCCCGATCGAGGCGAGCCGGTGTAGACCAGCAACTCAGCAGGCGCGTGATTGAATTGGTCGGTATACATCGAGTGGACCACACAAAGATCGTCGGCGACCTCATGAAAATGCGGGATGGCATCGGACATCCACATTCCTGCCTCGCCCACTTGTTTCCACTTTCGAGGCGAACCCATTAACTTGGGAACGCCCGTTGTGAAGGCGAACTCGCGCCCTGCCAAAAACTCATCAGGACAGTCCTGCGAGTCTCGTTTCACCAACTCTGGCTTGTGGTCAAAGAGATCCAGATTGGGAGGCGAACCGGTCATGTGCAAATAGATCACACGTTTCGCTTTTGGAGCCAAGTGTGGCCGCTGCGGCATCAATGCTGAGCCTTCTGCCGCGGAGCTTTCGTCCGCCAAAAGACTTCCCAGCGCGATCCCTCCCAATCCAGCAGTCGACTGCTGAAAGAAATGCCGACGTGTTTGTCGTTGGATCTGTTCGATGTTTCGATTCATTTTTCACCTGCGTCCGATTGCTGCCTCGACTGTGACTCAGCGAGTTTCAGCGTTTCATGAACATCTCATCCAAATTCAGGATCACGTTCCCGACCACCGTCCATGCCGCGTATTCGACAGCGTTCGAATCAACGGGCAACTTACCCAACGGTTCAGCAGCCATCTTTTGCGCTTCCTCCGGTTGGGTCGCAAACCGTTCTGAAACGACCTCGACCAATTCCTTCAACCGTGTCACCTCGCCTTCGGTCGGTTCTCGAATCAGGCTCTTACGAAAGCCAAACCCGATCCGCTCGCGCGGCGATTCGCCGGCATCAATCATCGCCCGTGCAAGTGACTGGGCCGCTTCGACATAAACCGGATCATTCAGCGTGACCAACGCTTGCAAAGGCGTATTGGTGCGTATGCGTCGGATCGTACAAACTTCGCGATTCGGGGCATCGAACTGGGCCATCGACGGATAGGGACTCGAACGTCGCCAAGTCGTGTAGAGCCCTCGTCGATAACGATCCGCCCCACCGCTCGTTTTCCAATCGGTCGCAGAACCGAATGCCGCCTTCAGTCCCAGTGCCGGCTGCGGAGGCTTTACCGGCGGGCCGTACATTTTGTCACTCAGCAAACCGCTGACGAAGAGCGCTTGATCGCGCACCATCTCGGCAGAGATCCTGAACCTTGGACCACGAGCGTAAAAGCGATTGAAGGGATCGGACTGCTGCAACTCATCCGACAGGTAGGAGCTTTGGCGATACGTTGCGGACGTGACCAACTGCCGAACCAACGATTTCAAATCCCAGCCGCCATCTCGCAATTCGACAGCCAGCCAATCGAGCAACGCGGGATGGGTGGGCAACTCGCCTTGCGACCCAAATTCTTCGCTCGTCTGCACGATCCCCACACCGAACAGTTCTTCCCAATGTCGATTGGCGATCACCCTTGCCGTCAACGGATTGTCGTCGTCGATCAACCATTGCGCCAACGCAAGCCGGTCACGCTTGGCGGCGGCAGGCAATGGATGGAACGCCGCTGGCGTCCCTTCTTCGACCTTCACGCCTTTGCTTTGGTAATTACCACGGACTTGAACATGAGTCTCCCGTCGGTCCTTGGACGCCACCTGACGCATGACGGGAACTGTTGTCGCCGCCTTCATGGCGTTTAGCGTTTGCTTCGACTTGGCGAGTTTGTCCCGCTGAGTTTTGAGCAAGGGAGCCACGCTGCGATAGTACACCGCGATCTGCTTCGTTTCCGCATTCGTCAACTCATCCTCCGAACGGCGAATCAGCTTGGCGATCGCTCTTGGTAATCTGGCCCACTCAGCAGCATCCTCGTCCGATGTCATTGCGACTCGAAAACGATCGAGTAAATGCTGCTTGTGCTCCGAGATCTGGTCGATCCGAATCGTCAGCACGCCATCAACAAGCTTTTTCGCGTTCGCCAACAGCAGAGTCAATTCGTGCGGCTTGCCTTGCTGTGGCGCGATCGCCCAACCTTCTTTTGCGTTCGCGGGATGCCTGAGCACCGACGTCGCTGGAAATCCCGATTGCTCGTGATTCGCGATCGCTGCCGCGAACGAAATCTCGCTGGATCCCCCGACGGAAATTTCAGTCATCGGTCGCGGCACGGTCTTGGGTTCTCGCGTCCAAACGACTTCGCGGGCTTCGTTCAACAGTGACACTCGGTAGCCCTTCAATCGCTCCAAGATTCCGTCACCACCATCAGTGCGATTCCACAGCGTGACGCGATCTATCGGCTGCGTCGACTTAAGGTCGATTTCAACCCAAGGGTCTTTTTCGACGGCGGTATGAGTGACCGACTTGCGAGTGAAATCACCATCGCTATTGCCGTCGACGAGATACTCACTCTTGCCGCCAAAATCGGTCGAGCTCTGACTTGGGATGCCATCGCGTGCAACGTTTTCACCCGCAGAGAAAACTTGCAGTTCCGCCAGATGAATCATTCGTTTGTCGCCGGGCAATTCGACGCGAACGTAACGAGCGTCCAACGCCTCGCTTCCATTCGGCTTCCATGTCGCCTTTACTTTGGACAGCACAAAGTTCTCGGTCTGCTCGGCTGGCACTTCGATCCGCAATCCCGTCAACTCCATGTCGGCGATCGAGTATTGAAGTGTGTAGTGATCTTTGTCGGGCTTTTCGTCATCGGCCGTGACCCACCCGTCTTCACCTTGCCGCAGTTGCCGTGTGCGAGCGTTCACCGACTTCGGCTCCAACGTCGTCCAATTTGGCTCCACTCGCATTCCGGCCAACCAATTCCGTTGAGCTTCCAACAATTCGGGGGTGCTGCGAGCAAGCTTTTCCTGCAACTGTTCGATCGTTTCTCGCAGCTTCGTTTTCTGCGACTCCTGCTCCGTGGACCAGATTTCCACGAAGGGGCGTTCGTCTTTCTTATCCGTATCTTGAGTGTTGTTGAAGAATGCAAAGAACTGAAAATACTCATCCTGGGTGATGGGATCGTACTTGTGCGTATGGCACTGGGCACATGCCATCGTGGTCCCCATCCAAACCGCCATCGTCGTGTTCACTCGGTCCACGATAGCAACGTTGCGAAACTCCTCGTCGTTGGTACCGCCTTCATTGTTTGTCAGTGTGTTGCGATGAAACGCGGTCGCCACCAACTGCTCTTCCGTTGGCTGCTCCAACAGATCGCCTGCAATCTGTTCGATGGTGAACTGATCGAACCGTTTGTTCTCATTCAACGAACGAATCACGTAGTCGCGGTAGGACCAGATGGTTCGTGGTGGATCGTCGGCGTAGCCCGCGGAATCCGCGTAGCGAGCGAGGTCAAGCCAGACACGCGCCCATCGCTCACCAAAAGTTTCTTTCTGCAACAGACGATCCACGAACTGCTCGTAAGCATTGATGCTGGTGTCATCCACGAACGCCTGTGCGTCCTCCCATGTGGGCGGTAGCCCAGTCAGGTCAAGTGAGACGCGTCGCGCGAGGGTCCAGCGATCCGCCTCGGGTGAAGGCTGCATTCCTTTTGCTTCTAGATGCGACAGAATGAAATGGTCGATAGCGTTGCGAGGCCAACTGGTCTGCGAGATTGAGGGCAGGGCAGGGCGGTTCGGTATTTCGTAAGACCAATGCCGTGCGTAGTCGCCACCCTGATCGATCCATCGTCGAACGAGTTCGACTTCGCTCTCGTTTAAACGCCGCCCTTTGCCTTCCGGCGGCATTCGCAGATCTTCATCATCGGTGATCAATCGAGCGACGAGTTCACTCGCGGACGCATCGCCCGGAACGATCGCCGCATACCCACCTAAGTCTTCACGCGAACCAACTTGTGTGTCCAACCTCAGTCCCGCTGCGCGTTCTTCTTCATCGGGGCCATGACAGATCAAACAGTTGTTTGAAATCAATGGACGGATGTCGCGATTGAAGTCGACCCGTCCCTCGGCACACGCGCTGCTCGGCGTCGATGACAACCAGATGGCCGACAGCAACAACAGAGTTAGCCGGGAAAACCTTGACGGGTTGAACGGACACTCAGAATGGAGGCACATGAAGGTGAACAGCTTGGAAAGGGCAGGGCAGGGGCGCCTCTCATCGTCCATGCCGAGACAAAGACGTTCAACTTGATCTGTGGGGATAGTCAAGCCGATCAAACGTGGACCTCCGACGGAGTGAATCCACGCGGCACGAGAGCACCTAACGGGGAGACTCAGTTTAACAGAGAATCACGCCGTTCGAATCACGAACTGCGTGCATGCGTTCAATCGCTCAAAAGCCCGCATTCAGCAGCAAATAGCGCCACGACATTCGCGTCACCAGCCGTTTGGCAACGCGTCATCCGATCCGCGACCCCGCGACGGGGACCATCTGCGGCTACGAATCAAGTTCTTCCCAGCGTGAGAAGGCGTTGGTGAGATTCTCTTCCAACTCCTTCAACTTGGTCGCATCTCTGGCAATGTCGTCAGCCGGTTGCTGGTAGTAGCCGGAACCACCCATCTGTTCGTGCAAAGATGCGATGTCCGTTTCCAACGATTCGATGCGTGCCGGCAACTGTTCGAGCTCTCGCTTCTCGTTGTAGGAGAGTTTACGAGTCTGGGTTTCGGGAGCCTTCGCGCGTTCTTGTTTCGGCTTGACTTTCGCGCGATCCTGCTTCTCAACCGACGCCTCCTCACGACGTGCCACCGCGGCATGCCACTCGTCGTATCCTCCGACGTATTCATTCACGCCATCCTCCTCGAACACGATCGTGCTCGTGACAACGTTGTTCAGAAACGTCCGATCGTGACTGACCATCAGTAGAGTCCCGCGAAAGTCCGCAAGTTGCTCCTCCAGCAATTCGAGCGTTTCGCTATCGAGATCATTGGTAGGCTCATCGAGCACGATCACATTCGAGGGCTTCGTCATCAGTTTCGCCAACAACGCACGGTTTCGTTCACCGCCCGACAAGAACCGAACTTCCGTGCGTGCTCGCTCTGGAGTGAACAGGAAGTCTTGAAGATATCCCATGATGTGCTTTGTCTTGTCGCCCACTTGAATCTTGTCGCTACCGTCTCCGACGTTCTCCTGCACCGTTTGATTCGGATCCAGCGTATCGCGGAGTTGGTCAAAGTATGCGATCTGCAGATTGGTCCCTAACCGAACGTTGCCTTCCTGAGGATCCAACTGTCCCAACAACAGCTTCAACAGTGTGGTCTTTCCAGCACCATTGGGACCGATGATCCCGACCTTATCGCCACGCATCAGCATCGTCGTGAAGTCACGAATGATCGTTTGCCCGTCATAGCGAAACGAGATGCCTTTGACGTCCGCCACCAAGGCGCCCGTGCGATCCGCTTCCTGAAGCCGAAGCTTGGCTTTCCCTTCACCTTGACGTCGTTCGGTCCGTTCGGTTCGCATCGCCTTCAGCGCGCGAACACGTCCCTCGTTGCGAGTGCGTCGCGCCTTGATGCCTTGCCGAATCCACGCTTCCTCTTCCGCTAGCCGCTTGTCGAACAGCGCATTTTGTTTTTCCTCAGCCGCGAGTGAAGCTTCTTTCCGCTGCAGAAATGTCGCGTAATCGCACGACCAGTCAAACAATCGCCCCCGATCAATTTCCCAAATCCGCGTCGCCAGGTTTTGCAGAAACGAACGATCGTGCGTAACAAAAATGAGCGTGTTCTTCCAACGCGAGAGAAACTTCTCGAGCCACAAAATTGCAGGTATGTCCAGGTGGTTCGTTGGCTCGTCGAGCAAAAGCACGTCCGGGTCCGAGGCGATCGCCCGCGCCAGCAAGACACGACGTTTCATTCCACTGGACAGGGTGCCAAAGTCGAGTTCCGGGTCAAGCTGCATCCGAGATAGCGTCGATTCGACTGCATGTTGAATCTGCCACTGAACCTCCGGATCGTCCGACTTGGCCTGGCCGTCGCTCACCACCGACATGATCTTCCCGCTCAAGTCACGCGGCACTTCCTGCGTCAATCTTGAGATGGTCGCGCCGGGCGACAGAGTGATGGTGCCCGAGTCTGGCTCGACCTTACCGTCCAGCATCCGCATCAGCGTCGTCTTGCCGGCACCATTGCGTCCCAGCAATCCAATGCGCTGCCCCGCATCAATCTTGGCCGAGACGCCATCCAGTAGAGAAGGGCCACGAAACCCAATGGAAAGATCATCGATGGATACGAGAGGCATGCTGTTGCAAGTCAGGGGGAACGAACACGGAATGTGATCGCTCAGCAGAACGCAACGGAACCAATTGGTCCAGACGGCCTGTCATCGGCCGTTACCGCGCGAAGTCCTCAAGCGGCACCACCTCATGCCCCTGCGACGTGATCAGCGAGGCCATCGTGTCAATATCGATCGTTTGAGACAAGAAACGTACCGCGCCATCCGCCAACACGCAGTGCACACCTCCGGAATGAAAGGAGTACATTTCGTTGTTGTTGGTGCAATTGATGGGACAGGGCCCCGGTGACGATTTACCGTCCTGCGTGAACCCGTGCATGGGGATGCCATTGCGTGAATCAGCCCAGGCGGCTCCTTTCACCACGCCGCCTGTGACGCCAAAGTTTCCACCGCTGGGCGGACTAAAGTCAGGGCCTAAACGTTTTCCAGCGCGATAGTAATCGGGACGCGTCGTATCTTCGGCAAACAACAGCGTGTTGGAGAGCCCATCAAAGGCATCGCGAAAGCTGATGCGTTGCCAGCCGCGCATCAATCCCACATAAGAAGCTCGCGTACGAATGAACCCGGCCGATACGAGTCGCGCCGAGACAGCACCCGGTGGCGCGTAATCGTTGGAGGCAGCCCAGCGATTCCCGGCAATGTGAGTTCGAGCAGTACCGGAGAGCCGCGAGGTCGGACACTGAAACGTCGGCACCATCGCATAGACGGCCTTTGCGTTCTCCGGTGCGTGCCACGGCACATGCATTTTATAGCTGTCGCGAATACTCTGATTCTCGAGATAGGGCAGCGTAAAGATCGCCCATCCATGAAACCCGTTGCGCGTCCGCTGCGGCGGAAAGCGGCGAAACGCGTTGTGATAATTGTGCAGCGCAATGCCGATCTGATGCAGATTGTTCTGACACTGCACACGGCGCGCAGCCTCGCGAGCCGCTTGGACAGCCGGAAGTAGCATTCCAATCAGAATCGCGATCAGACCAATGACGACCACGAGCTCCACGAGCGTGAAGCCTGATCGTCGCTGAATCGGCGCGGAGTGGAAGTGGTTGCGGATCGCCATCGCAACACCCTGGGATGAGAAGAGGTGTTTAGGTCACCGAGTATAGCTGGCCGCGATCGCCTCTTCGCGCGATTCGCCCTACTTTGACGGCCGAATTAAAGTCCGAGGAGCGGACATCCAATGATGTCGGGACTCCGACAGATCACCCAAAAGCGAACTGGCTCAACTCGCCATCGTCTCGGCTGACTTTTGACTCGTTTCGCGAAAGAGTTCTGCGATGACCTCTTCCAGGGGCACATCCTCTACCGAAACATCTTCGATCGGATTGTTTCGCAGGACCTCAGCCAGAACGCGGGGGACATCAGCCCGATCAACACGCATCCTTACCTTCGGCCAAGTCTCCTCCAACACATCGCCAAGATGCGACAGGACGGGCTGATGGCCCTCCGCAAATTGCAACGTCACGACTTTGTGACCCGAGAACTTATCAATCACACCGGCAAGTGAACCGTCGTATTCAATTCTCCCGCCGGCGATGATCACGACGCGTTTGCAGAGTGCCGCAACATCTTTCATGTAGTGACTGGTCAGCAGAATCGTGATCTTGCGTTTTTCTTGGTAGTAACGCAAGAACTGCTGAATGTTGTGTTGCGCGATCACATCCAATCCGATCGTTGGTTCATCCAAGAACAGCACTTCCGGGCGATGCAGCAAGGCGGCAATCAATTCCATCTTCATCCGCTCGCCAAGCGATAGCTCGCGGACAGGCTGGCTAAGTAGTCGTCCGACATCGAGCAAGTCGGTCAGCTCTGTCAGTGTTCGGTCGAATTCATCCGCCGGCACGCCATAAATCTGCTGGTGCAGTCGGTAGGACTCTTGAGCCGGAAGATCCCACCAGAGTTGATTCTTCTGCCCCATCACCAAGGCAAACCGACGACGATAATCGTTCTTCCGTTGCCAGGGGACGAAGCCCATCACCGAGGCGGTCCCACTGGTTGGGTTGATCACACCACTCAACAGTTTCAACGTCGTGGTTTTTCCAGCGCCGTTGGGTCCAAGGAACGCGACGAATTCACCTTGTTCGACATCCAGATCGATCCCGCGAACCGCTTTGACCTCTTTGTATTCGCGGTGAAAGAGTCCTCGAATGCTGTCACCCAACCCTTCGCGTTTTTTATAAACGCGATACGACTTGGTCAGCTGACGAACTTCGATGATCGACATGAACTTGAGTGCTCGCAGGTGTTGCAAAGTTCGTTATTGTAAGTGGCGACCAGAATGTTCGTAGCCGGGGCAATCCGTTGATTCGGCCTCGATTCCAACGAACATCATTCTGCGTCGGACTTCCCCCTTCCCGGCGTTCAACTCGCTGACCGGACCTTCCTAACCCTCAAATAGACATGACACCATCGATTCCACCGTTTCGCGTTGGTTTGGGATACGACTCACACCGCCTGGGGAATGGCGGTCCGCTGCGAATTGGCGGTATCGACGTCCCTGCGGAGGTCCACGCCATTGGTCATAGTGATGCCGATGTCCTGCTGCATGCGATCACTGACGCAATTCTGGGCTCGGTCGCCGAAGAGGACATCGGACGGCTCTTCCCGGATAACGCGGCAGAAAATCGTGACCGCGACAGTGCCGATTTTCTCCGCGAGGCGCTTTCTCGTCTCCGGCACCACGGCATGGACATCGTCAATCTGGACTGCGTGATTCTGGCCGAACGACCCAAGATGGCCGACCACATCGGTTCGATGAAAGAACTCCTGTGTGGACTACTGGACGTCTCGGCGGATCGGATCAGCATCAAGGCCAAAACGGGCGAGGGGTTTGGTCCAATCGGACATGGTGAAGCGATCGCCGCACGGGTCGTTGTGCTCGTGTTCAAGGTCTAATCGGTCCGCCAACTGACCAGCTGCGATGGGGAGCGGCGGGGCACCGGAAAATCGCCCTCTGCATGGAGCCGATCTAGCCCTATAATCCGGTTGATTCCGGGTCCCAGATCCAGTCAGCCATTTCCCTCAGACGTCAACGATGAGCACCGCGACCGTAACCCAAAGCCAATCCGACGTGTCGACCAAGAAGCCTGAAATCCGCGTTTACAATACGCTTAGCAAGACCAAAGAACCCTTCCTGCCGCTGCGTCCACCCAAGGTAGGTATCTACCTGTGTGGCCCAACGGTCTATGCGGAATCCCATATTGGGCACATGGTCGGCCCCGTCATTTTCGACACCGTCAAGCGTTACTTGCGATACAGCGGTTACGACGTCAATTGGGTCGTTAACATCACCGACGTCGATGACAAACTGATCGCAAAAAGTCGCGACCGTGGCATCCCGATGAGTCAGATCGCGTGCGAGATGACCGCCGACTATCTCTCCAACCTGCGCGAGTTAGGCGTCAATCAAATTGATCATTTGCCCCGCGCAACGGATCATATGCCGCAAATCATTTCCTTCATTCAAACACTGGAGGAAAAGGGACACGCTTATGCCGTAGATGGCGACGTCTTCTTTGATGTTGCCAAGGATCCGAATTACGGACAACTCTCCAATCGAACCGCAGATGCCCAACAAGGCGAAGGTGGTGAGGCAGCATCAAAAAAACGCTCTCCCAGCGACTTTGCTCTTTGGAAGAACGCGAAGGGGGATGAAATCGCCTGGGACAGCCCTTGGGGGCCTGGGCGCCCTGGCTGGCACATTGAATGCTCCGCGATGAGCCACGAAATTCTTGGCGACACGTTCGACATTCATGGCGGCGGACTCGACCTGATGTTTCCGCATCATGAGAATGAACGCGCCCAAAGCAGCTGCTGCCACGGCGCGCCGATGGTCAAGTACTGGATGCACAACGGTCTGATGC
>JBPCVD010000349.1:0-4283 GCA_051010815.1 Rubripirellula sp. | reverse complement strand
CATCATGGCGAGTTGTGCGTTTAACCCAAGCGTTCGGTCCAGCAGTGCAGGCTCATCACCCGACCGCGTCGGCGAGGAGTCGTTGTCTTGCAAAGCAGCATCCATTCCTTCCTTCATCACACCGCACATCCGAGTTGCCAGCTCTCGAACGAAGGGGTTGACGATCGTGCCTGCGGGATAAGCATTCATCCGTTCGACCTGGACGGAACTTGCGCGGAACGATCCTCCGAGGTGACATCGATAGTCGCGGCGCGGACGAAAAAGCGTCATGCGACCGACGTACTCTCGCGCGTGATACCGCTGCGCCATATCGTCATGTTGGCACCACAGCTCCGACAATTGATGCCCTGAACCTGCTGATCTGGCCGAGCTTCGATGAAAAAGTGAAACCAATGCGCTTCGCCAAACCTTGGCTCGCGACCTCAACACCTCCCACTTCGCTTGCATGAACGTTCTCTTATCCGGAGCAGCAAGCAGCAGGAAGTTCCGTAAATGAAACTCAATCCGTTGCGACAAATAACTGAGTCGCGTCCCAAGCGTCGGATTTGTCGATGGCGCATGTTCCCAGTCGTAAGTTTCGATCATGCCAAGAAATGAAACTTTCTCTCCCGCGGCAACCAATTGCTGTGCGATTTCAAGCGCGATCGTGCCTCCCAAACAGTAGCCGGCCAATTGATACGGGCCTGCCGGTTGAACACTTCGAATCTCATCGACCAAGTTGGCGGCAAGCAATTCAACCGTGTCTGGAATAGGAAGTCCAAACACGCCGGGCGACAACAGTCCATAGACGGGCTGATCGTCGCCCAACTCGTCAGCGAGCGCGTGATAAATCTTTGTGAATCCGTCCGCGGCATGCACACAAAACAGCGGTGTTAGCGTTCCACCGATTTGAATTTCCGAACAGAGGGACGGCACCAATTCCGAATCACTTTCATCGTCGCTTTGTTTCCTCGACGGCTTTCGAGCGTTCGGCAAATCGCCGCAGTTTCCGTCATGAATTTCCTTCGCCACCGTTTCGATCAGAGAGTCAAGGTTTCGAATCTCCTCCACTAATTGTCGAAAGGTAATTCTGACTTTCAATCTTGCCTTCAAACGCTGGGTGAACTGCACCAGAAACAGCGAATCGAAACCAAGGTCAACGAAGGAGGCATGATGATCAAGCTCGCTAAGCTCGAGCCCGGAGGATTCGATCACCAGCCTGCCAACCTCTGCCGCCGCCCGATCGTGCGAACTTAGCGGCTCATGACCCTGGTCCTCTGCATTTGTGCCACTCGGCAACGGCGAAGCATCCGTCGTGGATTGAGTGCAATTTCGCTTTAAAGATCCATCGGTCGCTGGAGTCTCGCCAAACCAGTGCCGTTGACGGTCGAACCGATAGCCTGGCAAATGGACACGACGACGCGGACCATCATGAAGACCACACCAATCGATTGAAACTCCCGCCTGCCACAACCGTCCGGTCGTCATCAAGAAATGCTTGGAGGATGATTCATCCGCGTCCATGCGCGGTAGCAGCGAGAGCACCTGGTGATTTCGAGTGCAAAGGCGACTCTGACGTGCCAGCATTTGAAGCGTTTGTCCTGGACCGACTTCTAGCAGAACGCCGTTCGAATGCGTCAACAGTTCGTCCACCGCATCGGCAAATCGCACCGTCATCCGTAAGTGCTGGGCCCAATATTCGCCGCTCGTTGCTTCGCTCGGTGCCAGTTCACGCCCCGTCTTGGAGGAGACGATTGGTATTTGCGGTTCGCTTAGCTTGATCGCAGAAACCGCATCATGAAACGATTGAAGCATCGGCTCCATCATCCGAGAATGAAAAGCGTGTGAGGTATGAAGATGACGGCAGACGATCTCTCGACTCTCCAGCTCACGCTGCAGCCCAACGATTGCCTCGTTCCGCCCCGAAACGACACAAAGTTGCGGTCCGTTGACCGCCGCAATTTCAACTTGTGATGTCTCGAGCAACGGCATCAGCTCGGACTCCGAGAGCCGAACGGCCATCATTCCTCCGACCGGCATCCGCTGCATCTCGCAGCCTCGCAACGCCACGATCGCGATCGCATCGGACAACTCAAAGACGCCCGCCAACGTAGCGGCGACCAGCTCACCTAGGCTATGTCCGACCATGCGTTCTGGTCGAATCCCGAGTGATTCCAATCGCTTCGCCAGCGAGTAGGAAACAGAGAATATTGCGGGTTGGGCGTAGCGAGTTTCCTGTAACGCGTCATCCGCCCCACCATCGGACTGCGAAAACACCAGCGTGCGAAGATCGACTTCCAAATGTGGCTCGAACTGACGACAGCATTCGTCGAACAGGGCACGGAATCTCTGATCGTGCTGATACAAATCCGATGCCATCCCAAGGTGCTGTGATCCCTGTCCCGGAAACAGGAAAGTGACTGGTACATCGCGTCGCGGTTGCATCACAGAATGAAGCGTCGAAGAATGTTGATCCGTCAGAGCGACTTCAGCTTGCCCGTGATCACGCACCGTATAAGCGCGTCTGCAATCGAGTTCCTTTCGCCCGAATTGCAGCGTGTACGCGACGTCTTTCAACCGAAGTTCCGGTTGCTCTCGAAGCCTGTTCGCGAGATCCGCTGCCATCGAATCAAGCGATTGCTCAGTGCGTGCGGAGAGCACCAACAGTTCGTCACTCAGCGCTGTACGTTCCGTCGAATCCTCATCCTCCGGGCCCTGTTCAAGGACAACGTGAGCATTGGTTCCACCAACTCCAAACGAGCTGACCCCGCCGCGACGGGGAACGTCAGTCGGATTCCAATTGATCGTTCGATCAACGACATAGAATGGACTGCGTTCAAAATCGATATTGGGATTCGGGCGATCGAAGTGCAAAGTCGGGGGAATCACACCGTCGCGAATCGCCAGGCAATTCTTGATCAGTCCAGTCACACCTGCAGCGACATCGAGATGACCAATGTTGCTCTTCAAAGAACCGATGCCGCAAAACTGGTTCGCATCGGTCGTTTGGCGAAAGGCCTGGGTCAAGGATTCGATTTCAATCGGATCCCCGAGCGAAGTTCCCGTGCCGTGTGCTTCCACGTACTGGACGGTCTCTGCGGAAAACCCAGCCTGCCGGTGGGCAGCTGCAATCGCCAGTGACTGACCTGTCACACTGGGCGACGTGTAGCCCAATTTGGATTGACCGTCGTTATTGATGCCGCAACCTTGGATCACGGCATAAATGTCATCGCCGTCGGCAACCGCATCCTGGACTCGTTTCAAAAGAACGGTTCCCACACCCTCGCCAAAAACGGTTCCTCGTGCCTCCGCATCGAACGGTCGGCAAACGCCATCCGGCGAAACCATTCCGCCTTCGGTATACAGGTACCCGCGACGCTGCGGAAACTTGAGTGTTGAGCCGCCCGCTAACGCCATGTCGCACTGACCGTCTCGCAATGCCTGACAGGCTTGGATCACGGCGACCAGCGAGGTTGAGCACGCGGTCTGAATCGTCAAACTCGGTCCCCGCAAATTCAGCAGGTAAGAGATTCGCGTGGCAAGGTAGTTGTTGTCGTTCCCCAATTCCGCAAGCAAGTCTCCGCCATGAAAGGAATTGGCCAGACTGCCGATGAACTCTGGATTCTGCGCGATACTGGACAGCACATAGGTGTCCATGTAGCAGCCCGCGAATACACCAACGGGAACATTCATGGTGTCGGGACAATATCCGGCGTCTTCCAGTGCATGCCAACTGCATTCGACCATCAATCGATGTTGCGGATCCATCAACGATGCTTCGCGCGGCAAGACACCGAAGAATTTGGCGTCAAATTTGTCGGCGTCGTCGACCCATGCTGATCGACGAACAAGATTCGGATTCTGCCAAAGCTCACTCTCGGGGGGAAGATTCAACTCGCTGTCCGGGATGTCCTGCACGCTGCAAACGCCTTGCAGAAGATTGCTCCAGAACTGCCGCACATTGCTCGCACCCGGAAAGCGTCCCGCCATACCAATGACTGCGATACCCGCAGCAGTATCGGAGGCCCTTGCCCTAGCCGGCTGACGGATCAATTCCCGTTTCGAATCGATTTCGACCTGCTTCGTTTTCTCCTCGATCCGTGTCGCGATCGCGTGAACCGATGGCAGTGAATAGAGGTCCGCGATCGATAACTCGTCATCCAGGTGCTGCGAAATCTGGCTGTGTATTTGAACAATTTCGAGTGATGTACCACCCAAATCATGCAACGAGTCGTGAAGCCCAACCTCTTCGATGCAGAGGATCGACTTGCAAATGCCAACGAGCCGTCGCTCCAGTTCAGTCT
>JBPCVD010000348.1:0-12579 GCA_051010815.1 Rubripirellula sp. | reverse complement strand
AGCGGTGGTGTTCCGAGGACCTGTTCGAAGAAGTCTCGTTCGTCGATCTGGGGCAGAGCATGGATGGGGGCGGCGGGCCGGCGTGTTTGCGACTACGACTTCCGTTGACCCAAGACGAACTCTCAAGGTTGCCCAAAGCTGGCTTCTGGTCTGAAAAGATTGACGCTGAGCTTCGCGAGCTGATCGGACGTCGTTACAGCACATGTGTGACGGCGGACGACCTTGCTCGCATCGAGTTTGCCGAGCATGCAACCGAGACCGCAGCGGAAATCGCTTCGTTGCTTGGACATGTCAACTTGCCTCGTTGAGGACGCGACTTTTCTGAGCAACTGCGCCCTCTTCGCCGACTAGTTTTCCGTGGTGGTACGCTTCGCGGAAAGGTCGGAATAAAATTCTGGTCGTCGGTCGTTGAATCGATGGATGACGTGTTTCCCCGGTACCCGCTCTATGCGTTTGTTTCGTGCCAGTTGGAGATCGGCTTCGGCGAAAAGTATCTGCTCCTCATCCGATGTCGTGCTGGTAAGCACGACGCCATCAGGGCCGCATATCGAACTGCAACCACAGAATCCAAATCCATTCTCCTCACCGACGCGATTTGCGGCGACAAAATACAAGTGGTTTTCCATGCTTCGTGCGGGCGGAACAACCTCGGCAGTTCTCGACGCACCGTTGGGCCAATTCGTTCCTAATGCAATCACATCGGCTCCCTCTAGGGCGAGCAGTCGCATTGGTTCGGGGAAGGAACTGTCGTAGCAAATTGCCAGCCCGACTTTCGCCTCGCCTGCGGTGTGAACTTCGTACGGAATGTCACCCCGATCGACAAAGCGGTCGATTCCAAGGTGTGGAAGGTGAATCTTGCGATAGTGGCCAATCACGCCTTTCGGCCCGACCAACGCCGACGCATTGAATATTCGACCATTCGAAGATTCGAGAAAGCCCAGCGAGAGGCAAAGATCGTGTTTCTCGGCAGCAGCAGCCAACTGGTCGAAAAGGGGATCCGTGATTTCTATCGCGTGCGGTAAAGCATCTTCACGGCTGTCAAAGGCGTAGCCGCAGAGCATACACTCTGGCATTACGACAAGGTCGGCACCGCGTTCGCCCGCGGCTTCGATCCAGCGAAGCACACGCCGAAGGTTGGCGGGAACGTCCGCGAAGGTTACATCCGATTGGACGCAGGCAAGCAACATTTTAGCAACCGTGTTTCTTGCGGAAGTGAACGGAGATACGAAGGATTATGAGCGATTCAATGTTTGATTATGACCTGTTTGTAATCGGCACAGGTCCGGGAGGCGAGGGCGCCGCCATGCAGGCGGTCAAAGGCGGCTTGCGTGTCGCCGTTGCCGAACGATATCGCCAGATCGGCGGTGGATGCACTCACTGGGGCACGATTCCCAGCAAAGCGCTCCGCCATACGATCACTAGCACGATGAAAGTGTTGAAGAATCCCACGTACCGAGAAATGGGGATTCATGCGACACCAACACTCGAGCAGCTCAAGCGTGGCACGCAGACGATCATCGGTCGTCAGGTGACAATGCGTCAGTCGTTTTACGATCGAAACGATGTTCCGGTGTACCGGGGCGAAGCTCGATTCGTGGATGATCACGCGATCTCGATCGACGGTGATGAGCCGATTCGGGCGAGGAATTTTGTCATCGCCACTGGCTCACGCCCGTTTCGTCCGTCGGGTGTCGATTTTAGTCATCCCCGGATCTACGACAGCGATACGATCCTGGGAATGAATCATCGGCCCTCGTCGATGTCGATCTACGGTGCCGGCGTGATCGGAACGGAATACGCGTCGATGTTCCGCAATCTTGGCATCAAGGTCAACTTGATCAATACGCGTTCAAAGTTGCTTGAGTTTCTCGACGACGAAATTATCGACGCGCTCTCCTATCACCTCCGCGATCAAGGTGTGATCCTTCGGCATGACGAGTCGATGGAGAAGATCGAAGGAGCAGAAGACGGAGTTGTCTTGCATCTTCGTAGCGGCAAACAAGTAAAAACAGACATCCTGCTGTGGGCCAATGGCCGTAGCGGCAACACCGATGACCTTGGACTGGAAAACCTGGAAGTGGTTGCCAACAACCGTGGTCAAATCGAAGTCGATGAGCATTTCCAAACCGTTGTGCCGCACATCTACGCCGTAGGCGATGTGATTGGAATCCCCTCACTTGCGAGTGCTGCCTACACGCAAGGCAGGGCCGCCGCGACACACTTGTTGGGAAAAGCGAACGGTAACCTTCGGGTCTCCGACATCCCTACGGGAATCTATACGAGCCCTGAGATCAGTTCCGTTGGGCAAACAGAACGCGAACTCACGGCAGCCTGTGTGCCTTACGAAGTTGGGCAAGCACAATTCAAGAGTCTGGCACGAGCCCAGATCACTGGCGAAACCGTTGGCATGTTGAAGTTACTGTTTCACCGGGAGTCGCTGGCGATTCTTGGTGTCCACTGTTTTGGTGCCAATGCTTCCGAGATCATTCACATTGGTCAGGCGATCATGAGTCAGCCTGGTGAGCAGAATACGCTCAAGTACTTCGTGGAAACGACCTTCAATTATCCAACGATGGCAGAGGCCTACCGTGTCGCGGCGCTCAACGGAATCAATCGGCTTTTCTAGCGATGGTGAAAAGCGACGCCTACTCCACCTCGTCCGTGGCGATTACATAGGCGGTCGCATGAGTGCGACAGGCGCCGAGTGAGACGTGAAGTTTTTCGATGCCGATTTGGTCTGCCCAGATCGCAGCGGCGCCGCCCAGCACCACCGTCGCGCCGTCACCAACGTGCATCATGACTTCGATGTCCGACCATCGCACACCCTGGTTGCGACATCGCATCGCCTTCATGGCGGCTTCTTTCGCGGCCCAACGAGTCGCGAAATGTTGATTGGCATTTGCCGTTCGAAGGCAATACTCGATTTCGTTGGGAGTGTAGACGCGTTCTAGAAATTGCTCGCCATGCGCTTCGATCATCTTTGAGATGCGAACGCACTCGACGATTTCAGTTCCAATTCCCAGTATCGCCATCGTTCCAACAGATTACGTTAGCTATGAAAGTGGACTTGCCTGGGCGGTGTACTTAAATTTCGGAGGGACCTTGTCTCATCCGAAAAGAACATCCGCCGCTCGGACGCCCGAGCTAACCTCTTATCGTAACCCACAGGCTGCCTGTGCGCGGCCCAAAACGTTGCCGGCGACTTCCCTTGCCCGTTCCGCGCCCTTGCGAAGAGTCTCGTGCACATAGTCGAGGTTATTGACCAGGTCCTCGCGCCGCGCTCGTGCGTCTTCGAAGTAGGCTTCGCTCGCTTCGGCCACCGCCTTTTTGACTTCGCCGTATCCGAAACCGCCGCGTCGATACATGGCAGCCATCTCCTCTACCTCTGCCGGGGAGGCGAACAAGCTGAAGAGTTGATAAAGGTGGTCGTCATCCGGTTCCTTGGAATCCTCCATGGGGCGACTGTCGGTGGTAATGCGCATGATCTGTTTGCGAATCTTCTTGACCTCACCAAACAAAGGGAGCGTGTTGCTGTAGCTCTTGCTCATCTTCTGTCCATCGGTGCCGGGGACTTTCGCGCCGTTGTCGAGTGTCCGGGCCTTGGGGAGGACGAACGTTTCACCATATGCATGATTGAAACTTCCGGCCAAGTCACGGCAAACTTCGATGTGCTGGACTTGGTCTTCCCCAACCGGAACGATTTCGGAGTCGTAAGCGAGAATGTCCGCGGCCATCAGCACGGGGTAGGTAAATAGCCCAGCGTCGGCAGCGATGCCCTTTGCCTTCTTTTCTTTGTAAGCGTGGCATCTCTCGAGCAAGCCCATCGGGGCCCCGGTCATCAGGAGCCAAGTCAGTTCGCTGACTGCGGGTACGGCCGACTGCACGAACAGTGTGGCCTTTTCCGGGTTGAGGCCGAGTGACAGCAGGTCCAACGCCGCGTCGAGTGTGTTTTGACGCAATTCATCCGCGTTTCGAATGGTCGTCAGGGCATGCAAGTCGGCAATGAAATAGAAGCCATCGTTCTCTTCCTGAAGATCGATGTATTGCCGGATCGCCCCGAAAAAATTGCCCCAGTGAGGGCGGCCGGTTGGCTGAATGCCTGAAAGAACACGCATGAATCGTCTGCGAAATGGAAAGGGTGTGTTGGGAAATGTCGCACAAATTGTGAGCGATCCAACGCGAACCGCGAAGTACCCGTGAAAACCTAGTCAGCGGTCGCTTCTGGCTGAGGCTGGGAATAGCGTCCCATGAAACTGTAATTTGCGAGTCGCATCATGGAGAAAGTTCCGCCAGCAGATGCAAAGACGCCGATCGTTAGCGGAATCGAATAGAGCAGCAGGCCAAGGACGATGTCGGCGTCGAAGGAGAACTCGAAGAGGGCCAGCAGCAACACACAGATAGCGAGCATTCCAATGGTTGTTCCGATGCCAAGTAGCACGCACCGCCACAAGGCTCTCGCAGCAGATTCCACTAGCAGAATTCTGGCGAGCACGCAGGCGACGACGGTACTGAATCCCATCGGGACACAAAGGTAGATCAAGGTGCTGACCAGATCCTCACCTAGCAAATCATCCATGTCGTCGATCATCAGTCGGTTCACGCCGAGATAGCAAGCGAATAGAAATGTGCACAACAGCAAGTGTTGAATGCCCAATCTCGGATGTTGGGCCGAGCTTCCCGGCGGGACGACTCTCCAGCCACCGACCCAAACAAAAAGCTTGGCGACCATCCAACCCGACGCGAAGACAGGCGGGAACATCAGCAACAGAAATGGCATTAGGTCGGCGACTTCGGCGTCCTGACCGATCCAAAGACCAAAGAACGCGGCGCTGACGGCGATTCCTGCAGACAGCATTGTCCGCGCTGTACGGATATGGACCGGACGAGTCGACAGTACCTGGACGGCAACGAGTGTGGCGACGGCGCCAATGGTGCCCATCAGCCCGAACTGCAGCAACGCTTCATTGGCATAGAGAAGAAAAATGATGGCAGCGTGGACGCCGACGCACGTCCAGTAGCACGCAGTGGTCCCTAACGCGGAGGCGTCGGGGGAAATCGATCTGACGACCTGCTGCTCTGCCAGAGCCGCTTCCAAACGCTCGACGCGAGTCGTCAGTTCTCGACATCCCTGGCAGGTTTCCGATGACGATGACCTCTCGGAGTCGCTGCCTGGATCGATGCGAATCAGCGTCGGCGAGTCTGCTTTAGCTGCGTCCGACATTGCAAGACCTCCGCTGCAAATTCAAGACCGATCCGTTAACGCTCGATGTCAATCCCTACGTTGTAACACCTAGCAATTGGGATTGCTTGTAGATCCCGGCGTCTTTACGGCTGACGACTCGAGGACGCCTCTTACCTTGGGCCATAAGATGACCGCCTCCACAAGCATCCAAGCCTCCAGCAAGAGGGTTGAGACTCCGACGACGATCACGACCCAGTTGGGGTTTTCTGCTCGTAGCCAGCGCGGCAGGTCCGAAAGCATTGCCCAGGCAGGGACAATCAGCATGAAGATCATCGGAATCACGATGAACCAAACTGGCACACCACGCCGCCACAAAAAGAACGCCAGCACGAGAAACGCGAGCCCCGCGAGAAGTTGATTGGTCGCTCCAAACAACGGCCAAAGTATCAGACCTCCTTTGCCAGCGAAATTCGTCAACCACCAGGAAGTTCCACTCAGGCCGCCTGCTGTCGCTGCAGCAGGAAGATCAGGGTTGTCGGCAACGTAATCGGCAGGCAATTCACCCGACAACGCATCCCCGAGGGTGACGGCTGAATTTGGCGCTGGAAGGGCCGCGATGATCAAGGCCAACACCACCGCAAAGATCGTCGCGCCATGCTTGTTGGTAAGCCAAACCATCGGATTGAGAGAGAATTTGGAGCCTTCGTGGGAAGCAGCGCCCTCGCCCGAAGTTGGGCCGATGAATGTCGCAGCCAACTCTTGTACGACATACCGCTGCAATCGACAGGCCGTGTCGAGCGTCGTGCCGGCGAACGACGCGACCAGCACGCCCATGATCGCGACGGCGACCGACGCAGGAATCGACATCGCTTTCAAGAAATTTGCTGACCCATCGACGAACGCCGCAACCTTGGCGCCCAGGCCGGCCGCCGAGTCCCACGTGGCATAGCGGGCCTCGTATGCCTTCTCCCCTGTTACCCATTCGCCGGCAGCGTCCGTTGTTCCAAGTCCTAGTCCCGCGACGCATGCAAGAATGACGAGGGTCGCCAGGAAGCCTTCGGTCAGCATGGACCCGTAACCGACAAATTGCGCGTCGGTCTCGCATTTGATCTGCTTGCTGCTCGTCCCCGAGGAGACGAGGCAATGGAACCCGCTGCAGGCCCCACACGCGATCGTGATGAACAGGAAAGGGATGACTGCGGGAGCGCCTTCGGGATTGGCGCGAATCGCTGGCGCCGCAATTTCCAGTGGCATCCGCGCTCCGCCGTCGTGGGGAGCACCACCGTGGATTCCCGCAACAAACAGACCGGTCACGACCAGTCCGAGCGCCGTGATCAGCTGCAAAGAATTGATGTAATCGCGAGGCTGAAGCAACGACCAAACGGGAAGTACCGAGGCAACATAGGAGTACCCCAACAGGATGACGACCCAAGTGATCACTGACCATTCAGCCATGGCGTCGTTCATCACGCCAAGTACGCCGGAATCCCCAAAGACGAGCGTGAGGTACATCGTTGCCAGGGCAATCAATGACGGTATCAAAAGATTGACATTCTTTCGATGGAGCCAGACTCCAATCGCCAATGCAATGGGAATCTGAACAAGGCAAGGAAAGATAGATGCCGGGTACTGTTTGAAGACCGCGGCGATGACGAGGCCAAAGATGGCCAGCACGATCGTCAGCGCCATGAACAGGATGAGTAGAAAGAGCAAACGGACCCGCCGATTCAAAACACGACCCGCAACATCTCCCACCGTTTGTCCTTGACTTCGCATCGATACGACGAGGGCGCCAAAATCATGGACTGCCCCAACCAACACGGAGCCGAGTAGCACCCATACCAAGGCCGGCAGCCAGCCCCACATCACCGCGATCGCGGGACCTACGATCGGACCCGTACCGGCGATGGACGTGAAATGATGCCCGAACAGGATTGATTTTTCGGTGGGGACGAAGTCTCGATCGTCGTTGAGTTCGACGCTTGGGACCTTCGCATTGGGGTCGAGCTGGAAGATCTTTTTGGCCAACCACCGGCCGTAGGTGTGGTAGGCGACGACATACCCAACCATCGCGGCGACGGCGATCAACAACGTAGTCATTCAGGAATTCCTGGCGATGGATTTTGAGAAGCTGTATTGCAGGCGGGAGATCACACTGCAGACCGAGGTGGTGAAGATCGCCGCGGACCCTATACTAACGCGATTCAATGTGGCAGATCAGGTTGTTACACCCGCTGACCCTTAATCAGATCCGAATGGATCTTCACAGATCATCCTTGCACGGAGTACGGCGAAAGTGTCGGACAGTATTGCGAAAACCATCATCATCGGTAGTGGTCCCGCTGGTTGGTCAGCCGCCATTTACGCCGCTCGAGCCAATCTCCAGCCCATCGTTTACGAAGGGACGTTCAAGCCTGAGATGATTCCGCTCGGGCAATTGGCGTTCACAACCGAGGTTGAGAATTTTGCCGGATTTCCAGCGGGCGACATTCGATCTTTCGTCGAGTCTGCTGTCTCGAAAGACCGGCACTACAATCTACCGCCTGTGCCGGCGGGCCACGAAAAGGATGGCAAGCCTCACTACGCCGTTCAAGGAACGGAATTGATGGAGCTGATGAAGCAGCAGGCGCTCAATTTTGGCACCGAGGTGGTCGGTGACGATATCGAGAGTGTCGACTTCACCGGCGACGTTCACACTCTGAAGCCTGCCTCCGGTGATCCCGTGCAGACCCGCACAGTGATCATCGCGACCGGTGCTCGAGCCAACTATCTCGGCTTGCCATCTGAAGAGGAGTACAAGAACAAGGGCGTCAGTGCCTGTGCCGTTTGTGATGGTGCGCTTCCCATTTACCGAAGCAGGCCACTGGCAGTGATCGGCGGTGGTGATTCGGCAGTCGAAGAAGCAACCTATCTCGCGAACCTGGCTAATGCGGCAACGATCTACATGGTCATCCGACGCGATCAAATGCGCGCTTCCAAGGTGATGCAGGAACGCGCCCTGAATCATCCCAACATCGAAGTGCTTTGGAACAGCACGGTGGGCGAGGTTCGCGGCGATGGCAAACTCGTCAACGGCCTCCGAATTGACAGCACCGTTGACGACTCCTCCCGTGATCTTGATGTCGGAGGCATGTTTGTCGCCATCGGGCACACACCCAACACATCGTTCCTGAACAACGCTGTGGAGATGAATGATTCGGGCTACATTCGCTGGGCGAAGTCGTTTCGAACCAATACCAGTGTCGAAGGCGTGTTTGCTGCGGGCGACGTCGCAGATGACTACTATCGTCAGGCGATCACGTCAGCCGGCACGGGCTGCATGGCTGCACTCGATGCCGAACGGTACTTGGCCGAGCAAGAAAGCTGATCAATTCTGACCGTTGACAACGTGTCTGCATCTCTCCCCATTCTCCACTCTACGCTCACTTCCTGCTATGAACGACGATCCATCGACTGAGTCCCGCGAAGACGTGCTTCTGCAAGAAGCTTCCCAAGCGGGCGTCGTCGGCAAAGCGGCAATCTACGCTCGGTTATCGGGTCCTGGTTGGTTGCAGGGTGCGATTACGCTGGGTGGCGGATCGCTTGCCGGTGCGTTGTACCTCGGCGTGATCATGGGTTACGAGATGATGTGGCTCCAGCCGGTCGCCATGATTCTTGGCGTGATCATGCTGAGTGCGATTAGCTATGTAACGTTGACGACGGGTGAGCGACCGTTTCAAACGCTCAAGTCTCATGTGAGTCCCGTACTCGCTTGGGGATGGCTGATCGCTACCATCATGGCGAACATCGTTTGGTCATTACCGCAGTTCGCGCTCGGGACGGCAGCGGTCCAGCAAAACCTAATCCCCTCTTTGAACACGGACACCGGCAAGGTTTTGATTGCCGTGAGTCTGCTTGTGATCGCCTCCATCGTCGTTTGGTTTTACAACTCGGGCAGCAAGGGTATCAAAGTATTCGAGATCATCTTGAAGGTGATGGTCGGAATTGTGGTCTTGTCGTTCTTCGGCGTCGTGCTGGCGTTGACCACCAAGGGTTCGTTGAATTGGGGCGAGATCGTCCGTGGTTTCATTCCGAACTTGAGCTACCTGTTTGAGCCCGTGCCCGCTTTGGCAGAGCCCGTCTCTCGCACAGGCGAGTACAGCGAGTGGTGGACGACGACAATCGCTGCGATTCAGAAAGACCGAATCATCACGGCGTTTGCGACCGCGGTCGGCATCAATATGACGTTTCTGCTGCCTTATTCCATGCTTCGCAAAGGATGGGGTATCAAGCATCGAGGCTTAGCGATTTTCGACCTTTCGCTCGGCCTGATCGTGCCGTTCGTACTTGCGACCGGGTGCGTCGTGATCGCCGCCGCGAGCCAGTTCCACGGGAAGACGGCCGACGTCATGGCGATGGTGGCTGAGGGCAAGACCGACGCGAAAGAGGTCAAGGACTACTACAAGTTCCTGGACAAGCGGATCAGTCAGCAGAGCCCCGACCTCAGCGAAACGGAGTTGGTATCTGCTCGCGAAGCATTGCCAGAGGCCGACAAAGAGATCGCTGCGATGCTTGCCGGTCGCGATAACTTTGCCCTCGCAGGCACGCTTGAGCCGTTGGTTGGGCGGACCGTCGCGCAAACATTGTTTGGTGTCGGTGTGCTGGGAATGGCGATCTCGACCATCATCATCTTGATGCTGATCAACGGATTCGCCTTCTGCGAGCTACTAAATGTCCCAGCTGAGGGGACCATGCATCGGATCGGCAGCTTCATACCCGCGATCGGTGTGCTGGGGCCATTCATCTGGGGCAAGGCCGCGCCAGCTCTGGCAGTTCCGACTTCGGTGATCGGCGGTGCGATGTTGCCGATCGCCTATCTCTCGTTCCTGCTGCTGATGAACTCCCGACGCACTCTGGGAGACTCGATGCCATCGGGCAGCAAACGGCTGTTTTGGAATTCGTTGATGATTTTTGCAACGTGTGTGGCAGGCTTTGGATCGGTTTGGGGACTGCTCAGCAAGGGAATGCCAGGTTACGTCGCTCTTGCGGCGCTCGGCGTGATGTTGCTGTTAGGAATCCTGGGCTTCCTCAAGAATGAATCGGAATTCAAGCGTGCCTCCGGGTCCTTGAATGAGTCCAGTGACGACTAGTTGCGTCCTCGAAATAACAATGCCTTTGGGAGTGGATTGAAACATGGGCGATTGGATCAGTGTGGCCGAGGCACGGCAGGAGTCGGCCGTCGGCGCGAAACGGGAAGTGCGCGGATGGGTTCGCACTCGACGTGATAGCAAGGGTGGGTTCAGTTTTCTTGAACTCAACGACGGAAGTTGTTTCGGAAATCTGCAGGTTGTGGCTCCGCAGGAGTTGGCAAACTATGAGTCGGACATACAGCGATTGACCGCGGGTTGCAGCGTCGTTGTGCGTGGCGACTTGCAGGAATCTCCAGCCAAAGGCCAAGCCACAGAACTGCACGTGTCGGAAGTACGTGTGCTCGGTTGGGCTGATTCTGAGACCTACCCGTTGCAGAAGAAACGTCACAGCTTTGAGAAGTTGCGCGAGTGGGCTCATCTGCGTCCTCGCACGAATACATTTGGAGCTGTGACTCGCGTCCGAAATCAAATCGGTCAGTCGATCCACCGTTTCTTTCATGAGAGCGGATTCTTCTATACGAACACGCCGATCGTCACTGCGAGCGACTGCGAGGGCGCGGGAGAGATGTTTCGGGTCACTGCGTTGGACCTTGAGCAGTTGGCCAAGAGCGGCGGGCCGGTGAACTATTCCTATGACTTCTTCGACAAACCAACCTATCTGACGGTAAGTGGCCAGCTTGAGGCTGAGACCTATGCCTGTGCGTTGGGACGCGTCTATACCTTTGGGCCGACGTTTCGCGCAGAGAACAGCAACACGAGTCGCCATCTGGCTGAATTTTGGATGGTCGAACCGGAGGCCGCGTTCTTCGACTTGAACGACAACATGCAGCTTGCCGAGGATTTTCTAAAGCGAATCTTCGGAGACTGTCTGAATGCTTGTGAAGAGGACATGCAGTTCTTCAACGATCGAATCGAAAAGGGAAAGATCGAGCAACTGAAGGCGGTGGTTGATAAACCGTTTGCTCACATGACTTACACAGAAGCCATCAGCATCTTGAAGTCGTGCAACGAAACGTTCGAGTATCCGATTGATTGGGGCACGGATCTGCAAGCAGAACACGAGCGATTCTTAACCGAAAAACATGTCGATGGGCCGCTGATTCTGACCGACTATCCGGCGTCGATTAAGCCGTTCTACATGCGAGTCAGTGAAGATGGAAAAACAGTCGCTGCGATGGATGTGCTGGTGCCCGGCGTCGGCGAAATCATTGGTGGTAGCCAACGCGAGGAACGCCTCGATGTTCTACAAGCCCGTATGGCAGAGGCAGAGTTGGACGAGAGTGAGTACTCGTGGTACGTCGATCTGCGACGCTACGGGACCGTCCCGCACGCGGGCTTCGGATTGGGTCTTGAGCGGGCCGTTCAATACGTCACTGGTATGACGAATATCCGCGATGTCATTCCTTTTCCACGGACGCCGGGCAACGCTGATTTCTAAAGCGGGCATGAAAAATGCCCGCTTTGCCGACGCTCCCTTCCGTGCTGATTCGTTCCCATTGGTAGTCGCATGAGTGCAGGACGACTGGCTCCCTCGCCGACAGGGGCACAGCACCTCGGCAACGCTCGGACCTATCTGATCGCCTATTGGTCTGCGCGGCAGCGTGGATCGAAGTTGATTTTAAGAATTGAAGATGTCGATTCACCACGCGTCAAACCGTGGGCGACGACGCAGGCAATCGATGATCTTCGTTGGCTCGGAGTTGACTGGGATGAAGGCCCCGACCGCGGCGGACCGAGCGGGCCGTACGTACAGTCCGAACGTCTGGGCCACTACCGCAATGCTTTGCAGCGTTTGATTAAATCCAACCTGGTTTTTCCCTGCACCTGCACACGCAAAGACATTCAGGCCGCAGGATCAGCGCCCCATTTCGATCATGAGCCCGCGATCTATCCGGGAACCTGCGCGGTGTGGGAAGCTGGTGACACGCTTCCCGAAGCAGGAACGTATTGCTGGCGATTTCGCGCGGGACATGACTTGCGACAATTTGACGATCTCGTGCTCGGACATCATCAATGCGTTCCCGGCGATGCGCTGGGCGCATTTCCGCTCACGCAAAAAAATGGCGAACCCTCCTATCAGCTTGCGGTGGTCGTCGATGACGCCGCGATGGGCGTCACCGAGGTTGTTCGTGGCGACGATCTGATTGCCAGCACCTTTCGTCAGATCGAACTCTATCGCGCGCTGGATCTACCGGTGCCACGATTCGCTCACGTCCCGTTGGTCTGTGGCGCGGACGGGCGACGATTAGCCAAGCGACATGGGGATAC
>JBPCVD010000347.1:0-4291 GCA_051010815.1 Rubripirellula sp. | reverse complement strand
GAGACGAAGGTCGACGGAAAAGTCACCTTCGACACCACGTTCGAGCTGTTCACGAACCAGACGCGCGGCTTCCTCTGGACGTCCTTGAGTGATCTCGATCCTGGCCAACCAGTGAGCGGCCTCTGTCGCAGCTGTCGGGTTGTTCTGACGAAGGACCTTCTTGAAGCGTTTGGCAGCTTCGGCGATGTCACCACTGCGGTAGGTACTCTGGGCGGAAGCCAGAATCGCTGCGCCCGCGAAGGGGGACTTTGGATATTCCGCAATCAACGCTTCGTATTTTGTCGCTGCCTCGGCGGGTTGATCTGATTGGACGTAAGCGAAAGCTTGGCGGAACAACGCGTAGGAGCGATCTTCGGCCAACTCGCTGGATTCAAGTGCACTCTGAAATGATTCGATGGCGTTGTCGTATCGTTTTTGCATGATCTGCAAATCGCCCAGACGCATATGCACGTCCGTGATCAATTCCTGACGCTCGCAGCCTGCCAGCAGTTGTTTGAACGAAGCGAAAGCTTCATCAAATTGTTTGAGCTCTTCGTGCGCGACGCCTCTCGCGTAGAGAGCATCGCATCGAAGCGGCGAGTCCTTTGCAGATGGCAGGGAGAGCAACTTGTCATAATAGTTCACCGCAAGCTTTGCATTTCCCATCCCATATGCGGCTTCACCACTGTAGAACAGTGCGCGATCAAGGAAACGACTTTGCGGCGACTCTTTCTGCAGGAGTTGAAAAGCGTCCAACGCTAATTTGAGTCTCGGTGCGTCTCGTTCTTCACCTTCCCCCGCAGACACATAGACGCACCATCCATAGTTCGCCAGCGACTCCTCCCTTAAGTCGTACTTTGGGTTTTTTAGAGCGCGAGCGAATGCATTGGCCGCAGCCGTGTAGTCAGGCGACTCCTTTTGCATGTAGCCAACACCCAAAAAGTGTGCGGCGTCGGCGGCCATTGGATGCTTCGGATACTTCGTAAGAAACTTCTTCCAGCTCTCAATCGCGAGATCAATCGCACCACCAGTTTGGAAGTTCGCCGCGTCTGCATAGGCGGCCATCGACGCTTCGCTGGGCTCATCCTGCGACCACCCAACAGGTGCAGAGGCTCCCTGGAGCATGAGCAACGTCAGAATTGCAAACGCGTGTAGAGGAACCGCTCGGGTTCCAATCTTTCGCGCGGACGGGGCACTGGGTGGCCGGCGGATCGCAACCAACTGCCTGTTCACAAACATTGCTCCGTTGCACACAGCGAAGGATTCTTGATCGGATTTCGTGGGGAGGAGATGACTCCCGGACATGGTATTTTAGCGGTCGAGTGAAAAAGTCGATAGTTCGGCGGACAACTTACCCATCCGGTAAAGTCGCCAGGGGACGTGATTTGCCTATCTAACCCACCTGCTGACGGGATGCCGAGCTTCCCCAGGTGAACCGGATATCGCTTGAAATCGTATCCCCGATGAAGCTGGCTCTACCAATGGAGTCAATCGCCGCACTGGCTTTCCCGATCGACGGATTGTTTTCCTCTACGTAGGTCGAATCGAAAGTGCGTGTTCAATCGGCCACCTCCTTACCAATCCTTCTTCCTTCCCGAGCTCCATCAACGTGACCGTTTCGCAAACTTGTTTGATTACCGGGGGGGCTGGTTTTATTGGCTCTCATTTGGCCGAGCATCTCTTGGCTGCTGGCCATCGCGTCCTGATCGTGGATGACCTCTCAACCGGGCAAGCGGCGAATTTGGCGTCGATTATCGATCACGAGAATCTCGAATACATCGAGGGTACGGTCGAAGAAGAGTCGCTTGTGGCCAGCGTCGTCGATCGTGCTGATCGCGTTTACCACTTAGCGGCAGCCGTTGGCGTCGCGTTGATCGCGAAGCAGCCGATTCAAACCATTGAACGCAATATCTATCCCACCCAGCTCATACTCAATCGGCTCGGTGAACGAGCTTCACGTGGTGACTTCGTTCCCTGCTTCATCGCGAGCACGAGCGAGGTCTACGGGAAGAATCCGAAAGAGAGTTGGACGGAAGAGGATGATCTTGTCTTCGGCGCGACGACAAAACCACGGTGGAGTTATGGCGTTTCAAAAGCGATCGACGAATTCTTGGCGCTGGCATTCTTCAAAGAACGCCAACTCCCTGCCGTAGTGGGTCGGTTCTTCAATGTCGTGGGCCCGCGGCAGACCGGAGCCTACGGGATGGTACTGCCTCGGTTTGTAGACGCGGCCATTCGTGGCGAGCCGCTCGTCGTGCATGATGATGGAAAACAGGTTCGCTGTTTTGCTCATGTCGACGACGTCGTCCGAGCCGTCGCGACTCTGGTTGATACGCCTGATGCGGCCGGAAGAGTCTACAACATTGGAAGCGATGTTCCGGTGTTGATTTTGGAACTCGCAAAACGAGTGATTGCCCGCGTGAATCCTGAGACTCGGGTCGAGTTTCAAAGCTACTCGGATGCGTATGATGATTCGTTCGAAGACATTCGACGGCGCGTGCCCGACTTGTCCAGGATTCGTGATGCGATTGGTTACGCGCCAACAAAAGATCTCGATTCGATCATTGATGCGGTGGCCGAACATCAACGGATGGCAATTGCGCAGTAACAAATCGGATCGCCAATCGACGGAGCGGCTACTCGGGTTCTTTCTCTGCTTCCGTCTCGATCATCGACGTCCAGATCTCACGAATGACTTTCAGTTTGCGTTCGACCGAGCGAAGTGAGATATCAAGTTCCTTGGCGATTTCTTCATTCGAAAAACCCTCGAATCGTAAGCGAGCCACGTTGCGTTGTGTTTCATCAGGCAGGATCCGGAACATCTCCGCTTGTTGTTCATTCATGACTGCCAGGAACTCGGGCGTCGGTTCCCCGTGCACGAACTGGTCGAATCCGCCAATCGGATTGTTCCCACCCGCGACGATGGACTCACCACGTAGTTTTTCACCGCCACGCTTCTTTGCCGTTTGGCGACGAATTTGATCGACGGCCTTCATTCCGGAGATGGCGGTCAACAGCTTCCAAAGATCGTCGCGATCCTTCAGTTGATCGAATCGGCCCGCTGCTGCCCCTTTGCATAGACTGTCAAACACACTGACCGCGACATCTTCCTCATCCGCAATTCGTCGCGGAGCCGCGCCCAGTTGTCGTGACGCTACGCGAACCAGCCGATCAAAGTAGCGTTCCCAGATCTTCTGAGTCGCGGAATCCTGCCCTTCTTTAAGGTCACCTATCCAGCGAGTGACCGAATCGTTGAATGAATCCATGAATGATAGCCCAGGTTTGAAAATGTTCTGTATGGTCGAAAAAATGGCTAACTGGACGTGGCGAGTTCGGGCACCGGAGCTGCCCACTGAGCGATCCTCATCAGGTCGAGGGTTCGGTTCTTGTGCAAGGGCTGCAATGCCTTTTGCATATGCCCTCGCAGTTCGTCACTCAGGTCGCGAACTTCTGGCCATTCTTGGGTGGGTGCGCGAAGTTTCCGAAGTCGCAGTTGTTTCGTATCGTTTGACTCGAAAAGTCGCTCACCCGTCATGAGTTCATACGCCAGACAGCCAAAAGAGTACCAGTCGCAATGCGGCCCAACGTCTCGCATCGTGAATTGTTCCGGCGGCATGTAGAGAGGTGTTCCGACCACCTCGCGGTCGACACCATCAAACTCCACGAGCCTGCCCAGGCCAAAATCCGTGATCGCGACGTGACCGTCCGAGTTAATCAGAATGTTGGCGGGTTTTAAATCGAGGTGCAGCACACCATTCTCGTGAGCGTGTGCAAGTCCTGCGGCGATCTGGCCAAGCAACCGACGGGTCGTCGATTCATCCATCGGTCCGTGTCGGCGGATCGCTCGACGAAGATCGGAGCCATCGTAAAGATCCAAGACAATGAACCGCGTTCGATAGGCCACGAAGTGGCCTCGCATGGAGACGATGTTGGCGTGTTCCAGTTGCCGCAGGAAGTCTGCCTCCTGATCGAATCGTGACACCACACGCGGGCTGTAGATAAACCGGTGTCGCATCATCTTCAGGGCTCGTTGTGAGCCGTCTTTTTCGTCAATCGCCCGATAGACGACTCCCATCGCGCCGCTGCTGAGGCAGCGTTCGAGCCGGAACCCTCCCAGCGACTTCCCGCACAACGCATCGCGAGACCGATGCCCAAGTCGATCGCTGACAAGTTGGCTTAGCGCGATCTCGATTTCGGGGTGGCGACTACGCAGCGATTCAAACTGTTGCGTCGGTAAAACCAACGCCAAGACCGGTGTTGTTGCCACCACGTCGGCGGAACAAGGGTGCCCGGTGATCATCGACATTTCACC
>JBPCVD010000346.1:0-4932 GCA_051010815.1 Rubripirellula sp. | reverse complement strand
GGGTAAGGGCGCCCACCTGGCAACGGTCAATGATTACTTGGCCAAACGTGATGCCGAATGGATGCGTCCTCTCTACGAGCGACTCGGATTGTCCGTTGGCGTGATTCAGACGCAAGACGATCAAGGTGGTCGCCGGAAATCTTATGGCGCCGATATCACCTACGGGACCGCGAAGGAATTCGGTTTCGACTTTCTCCGAGACCGATTGTTGCTTCGGGCGCAGAATCGAGTGGAGACGGAGATGCTGGGCGATGGTGGCGGTGGCTTCTCGGGAAGTGGCGACCAGATTGTGATGCGTGGCATGCATTTCTGCTTGGTTGACGAGGCCGACAGCATTTTGATCGATGAGGCTCGAACGCCCTTGATTATCGGATCGATTGAGGACACGGTCCGCGATCAGATCGTCGAAACGTACGGATGGGCATCCAAGAATGCGCCGACCTACGTGAAAGAAGATCACTACACGATTGATCCGGAGACCAAACAGTACGAACTGACCGCTCGCGGTCGTCAACGCGTTCGAGCGCTTCCCAAGCATGACTTGGTGCGCACGATGGGACTGGTCGATCTGTATGAGTACACCGAACGCAGTATCAAGGTTCACGAAGAGTTCTTGCTTGATCGTCAGTATGTCGTGCGTCCGGGTGACAAGGGTACCGACGAGATCGTGATCGTGGATGAGTTCACCGGTCGTCTAGCCGAAGGGCGAAAATGGCGTGACGGGATCCATCAAGCGATCGAAGCGAAGGAAGGTTTGGAAATCAGCGTTCCAACTGGGCAGGCGGCACGGATCACCGTGCAAGACCTTTTTCTTCGCTATCCACACCTGGCGGGCATGACCGGAACGGCGGCTTCAAGCGCCGGTGAACTCCGAAGAATCTATCGGACACCGGTCATCCGCGTTCCCACCAATCGACCACCGCAACGGATTCAGCTGCCGGACCGCGTGTTCGGCACGATGATGAACAAATTCGAAGCGATCGTGGAAGAGATCCAGCACTATCACAATGAAGGTCGCCCGGTGCTGATCGGCACACGTTCGATCGACAAGAGCGAAGTGTTGTCGCGTTTGTTAGATGACATCGGGATCACGCATCAGGTCCTCAATGCAAATAACGTTGAACAAGAAGCAGAGATCGTGGCCGATGCGGGTGAACGCGGACGCGTGACCGTCGCGACGAACATGGCCGGACGCGGTACTGACGTGAAGCTTGATTCGGAAGTGGAGCACGACGGCGGAATGCACGTCATCTGCACCGAGCTGCACGATGCGGCTCGCATTGACCGCCAGTTGATCGGGCGTTGTGGTCGACAGGGAGATCGTGGTTCCTATCGACAATATCTGTCTCTTGACGATGACATCCTGAAAGGTGGACTGGGACCAAGGAAGGCGGACCGTCTGAAAGAGCAGGGCAGCAATGTCGAAGGCTCGATGGATCAATACTCCAAGCTATTCCGCAAGGCGCAACTGAAAGTTGAGAAGAAACACTTTCGCGACAGGATGATCCTGCTTCATCATGAGAAAGAGCGAAAGAAGATGCAGCGCGAAATCGGACAGGATCCGTATCTCGATACGCCAGACTAGCGATCGATGATCACCGGCCAGAGGCGTCAAAAGTCCAGCAGCATCCCGTCTTCTGCGACGGTGACTTTCACGCCAAGCTTCTCTCGCATCATCTCCGAGTCGACGGGGTCAGTCTCGGTTTCCAGCGGATTCACGTGAGTCAGCAGCAGGCTCTTCGGTTTCGAAGCCAAGGCGACGTCGATCACACGGCTTGTCCAACTATGCCCGGTTTTCGTCGCCCACTCGGCCGCCGAGTCACGAAAGTAACACTCGTGCATTAGCAGGTCAGCGTCACGGCTCCATTCCGCATGCTCGCTGCTTGTGTCACCGGTCGTGTCGGTGGAGTAGACCAAACGTTTTCCGTTTGGCCAGGCGAGTCGGTACGCGACGGATCCGCCTGGGTGATCTTGAGGGCGCCACGTGACGGTTGCATCCGCGACTTGAAACTCCGGGGTGTCGTCGATGGAGTTCCAAGTGGCTTTGATCGGTGCCGGGAAAATCAGATCGTGAAGCAGGTGGTCTCGAACGGCAGCCAGTTTTTTTGCCTCGCCCCAAATCCGAAGTTGCTTGACCGGACGCTCGTACAGGACGTCCAGCAAGAAGGTCAAGCCGAGCGTGTGGTCGAGGTGCGCGTGCGAAAGCAGGATGTCGAGGCTGTCTGTCTTGATGTGGTTCGCGAGTCGAAAGATTCCTGATCCAGCATCGAGTGCGATCCCCGACTCGGGCAGATAATAGCACGACGTATGCCGCGCTTCGTTTGGATGGTATCCGGCCGTTCCGAGGCAATGGAGTTGCATGCTGAATTGTCCTCTACGCAGGTCGGGCTGATCGCAACCACTTTGTCCCAGTCTAGTTTGACGGATACGCGCACGGGGCTCAATAACCATGACGCTAAGAACGCGGCTTGCGAGCACCGAGAGGACCAGATATCCTCTCGCTCTGCCTCGCTGGCACCTCGACGAGACACGAGTGTTTTCGATACCCTCAGGGACGAATTGCTCGGTCCGGTGTCACGGAAAGCGGATGTGGCGGAATTGGCAGACGCGCTAGATTCAGGTTCTAGTGCCCTCACGGGCGTGGAGGTTCAAGTCCTCTCATCCGCACTCGCAAATAACGGTGTTTTCTGCAAAAGCGGAGGACGCCGTTTTTCGTTGGCACCCTTATGGCCCTGATTCTGGGAACTGGCTGCCCCGACTTTTCTCCAACCGGTGCCAGAAAGAAACGCTCGCGACGGTCGCTGATATGATCGATCACCCCGGTGATGAAGATTGAAAGTGACAGCAGCACAATCGATGGCACGTCCGAAAAACCCTGGTCCGGGTTTCCCTCACTTGGCCCACGTTCGAAACTCATGGTGCAGGACATTCCAAGGCACCATGTGCAACTGCAGGTCATGGACTGAGCCAAGAAGCCGCGTTCAAACGCTGGGCGATCTCCAAAACGATCTCGAAGTTGGGATCGATCCTCGAACCGCTCCGGAGGATTCAGCGTTGATCGAATGGTCGAGTCGTTTCTCGACTCCGAGGACTCCGGATTCATGTTGGGCGATCGGATCCCCAGAAGTTTAACGCTGCGGCGTGGGTGAAAGAGAATCTCGATGACTGGCGGAGTCGATCACAGGCGGGCGAGAGGTTCGTCAGCAATGGTGGTTTGTTCTCGTTAAGCCAAAGGGGAGGACGCGGTGAGAATGATGACCGGCGACCGAAGCGATCATTCTGGCTCATGAACGATCACTGTCCGGTCGGGTGTTCTCAAGGTAATCGGCAGACGAGTGTTTCGCAGTGCAGAACGTTTGCTTTCTCCTGGTAGATCATCCGTGGCTTACCCATCGTTCGATTCAATTCCTGCGAGCTGGATCCAGCTGCTAAAATGGATCGTTCATTGAGTTCTCAGAATCTATCGCAGCCGATTGGCCGATGTCACGAAGAAGATCACCGCGCGAACCGTCAACTCCATCGGATAGCACGACCCCTTCGGTTCACGTGTTGTCGTTGCGTAAGAAGATCGCTTTTTCTTTTGTTTCGGTGGTCGCCGTATTTGCCTTCGTCGAGTTGGCTTTGCGTCTGGCTCGTGTCGGGGAACCGCCCACGGTTGGTGTGATGCGGTTTGGTTACGACACCGGAATTCCGATCTTCGATTCCGACGGCATCGAATACGAAGGAGAACCGTTTCGGGATGTTCCGCTCTTCGAAGCTGATTTGACGCTCTTTTGGAAGCCAATCGCCAACACGCCGTTTACGGGTACCGAGGGATTGCGGTTGCCGACACCCGAGTCAAAGCAGAAGGGGGCCGATGTTTATCGGATCGCTATCGTCGGGGACTCATGCAGCTTCCTGGGCGAGGATTTGTATCCCAATCGATTCGCTCGACTGGCCGAACAGGAGACGGGTCGCAAGATCGAGGTCGTCAACGCTTCGTGTCCGGGTTACACGTCGCTGCAGGGAAGACGTCGGCTTCGAAATGTTTGGCCGTGGCAACCCGATTTGATCGTTGTCTATTGCGGTTGGAATGATCATTGGAAGTCACTCAACGGACAGACCGACCGCGATCTGGTGGAACGCCAGTTGCTCAGCGACAACGCAAAGTCTTGGATGGGCAAGTCTCGTCTTGTGTGGAGCCTTTACTCGCTCCGCATCAAGCTTACGCCGCCGGTTCCGATCCATCGGTCACCGGTACGAGTTCCACCGGAGGATTATCGAGCGAACCTCCAGCAGATCCTCGGTGAGGTGGAGCAACAAGGATGCAAAGTCGTGTTCGTCACGGCGCCGTCGGCCTTTCTGGATGGTCAGATGCCGCCATGGGCTTTCAGCTTTTTTGGGCAGATCTATCAGATGTCGCCAAACGACGTTGCTGGGATTCCGCAGACGCACGAGCGGTACAACGACATCGTGCGCGAGGTGGCCGGATCGAGTTCGTCTGCCTTTCTGCTGGACGTCGCTGGCGAATGGTCTGAACCGTCCCAGGTCGAACGCCACATCGAATTGTTTCGCGGCGACCGGATCCACCTCCAAGAAACCGGCCATCAAGAGATCGCGGAACAATTATTCGAATTGTGGAAAGAGATTCCCTGACGCCATGTCGCGTCCAGCCGTTCGTAAGCAGCGACTCCGACGAGATCTCGGATACATCGATCAGTTCAACGAGCCTCAGGCTGCCCCAGTTTACTTCCATCGACGCCCCCCGACGCGTTGGAAAAAAATGCGGTCTAGCTAGAGCCGTCATTCTCGGTTCGTGCTCCGACTCGTTACCGATCGGCGTCCGACTACGGTAAGCTGTGGATAAATCGGTGCGGATCCAAAGCTTGCCTATTCTCGTTCGTTTGGTCCATCGAGTTTTGCTGACAGATCTTCGCCGCAGGAGATGAGACC
>JBPCVD010000345.1:0-3470 GCA_051010815.1 Rubripirellula sp. | reverse complement strand
TCTTCGCGCTTTCGATTTCGTTGTTACCTGCGGCAATCGCATCCATCATTCTGTTCGACTACGGTCACGATGGTGACATGGCGACGCCTGACTCCGGATGCAGTCCGTGGTTGCTCCGCATGCCGATCGCCGACTGGAAAATTGCGACGGTTCCAGTCGTGCTCAAGACGATTTGGATCAGCGTCCTCTGGCTGTTGTTCGTCCACGCCGCGCAGCGTTTGGGCGTAAAGGAATCGATCCCACTCATCACTCCTTGCTTCGCCTTCTCTGCCTCGGCCATTTGGATTCTGGTGATCGCATGGCGCCCCTACCGCAGCGGTTGGGGGCGACTCGTTTCGCTGATGATCATCGTTCCAGCCATTTACATTGGCATCGGACTGACGTTCGTTGCACCGTCGATCAAGCAGGTCGACTGGCGTCCGCTTGCCACCCAAGCGTCGCTCATCGGTTCGATCGCGATGTATTGCGCTGCGGTCTGTCTGATCATACGATCGATCACCCTGGCGAGAACAGCACCGCAAGGCGTTATCCCGAGTACGGCAACCATCAGCGCAGACTCGTCTGCAAGCGAAAACGCGAGTATCGTGAAGAGATTTCGCGGTCCATCCCACGCCTTGATTCACCACGACCTGATTCGCACGCTTCATTGGGTCAAACGCGTGGTCCTTGTAACGGCGCTTCCGCTGACTTTGGTACTCGTCCTGTTTTTCCGACTCAGCACGCCGGCAGTCGTGTGCGCGTTCATCGGATTCGCTTACTTCGGGCTGTTCGCGGTCTCGCGATCCAGTGTGACCGGCGGCTCGCAACAAACCTTGCCTCCATACTTGGCGACCAGTCCGCTGCGGACTTCGACGATCGCGTGGGCACGAGCGGGAACGCTTCTTCTGATCGCGGGCAGCGTGTACGCATTGATCGCGTTTGTGTTTCTTGGCTGGGCATGTTGGCCCGAGAATAGGGCCATTTGGATGCAATGGGCCGCCAATTGCGCTGCGTCCATCCAGAGCTCCGACGCATTCGCCGTTGGCATTCGTTGGAGTCTCGTGATCATGATCGCTTGGCCGTACATCGTTTTGACACGACTGACTGCCTACATATGGATCGACATGGCGAAACGTCCCGCAATTTCGATTGCCTTCGCGGTCCTTGCAGGACTCTGCTTCTTGGTGCCACTGATGGTGGCCCTGACTTGGTTCATGCGGCAAACGGATTGGGAGTCGACGAAGATCGAGGCGATCGGCTTCCTCGACTGGACACCAATCCTGCTGATCACGCTGTTGATTGGAAAGCTAATCGCCGCGTTTTGCACATCTGCTCGGATCCTTCGTGACCAACTGATTACGCGCCAGGAACTACTGAAGATCGTTGGGATCTGGACCACGATCGTGATTCTTCTGTCGATCGTGATGGTCGCCTTGATACCGGACCCAAGAGTAAATTCTTCTTGGGTCATCGGTGCGATTGTTGTGATCACGCCGCTCAGTCGCGTACTAATGATGCCCATCGGGCTCGCTTGGGACCGGCATCGCTGAGGAGGCTCGAGCAAGTTTTTCCTGTCTTCGCCCCAACCGCCATGCAACGAGCGCCCAAACTGCGACGACGGGAATAAAACAGAGATTCAGGCCGCGAAGCCCCAAGTTCATGCCGCGCAGGGCACCGAAAATCTGTCCCGATAACGCATCGCCTCCGCGCAGCACAACCGTGTCGATGAAATTCTTGGACTTGTACTTGTCCTCGCGGCTCACCACCGTGAACAAGACCTCTCGCGCCGGAACCGTGATGCCGTAACCGGTCGCTCGACCCAGAATGACCACCACCACAAGAACACCGAGACTGGGACTCAACGCCAGCGCAGAGAAGCTAATCAAATAGACGAGCGGCAAAATCACCAGTGCGACGCTGGTACCGAGTCGGCGGAGAATGAAGCCAGACAGAAAAAGCTGGGCGAACAAAGTGAGCAATTGCGTCCCTAAGTCAAGGTAGGCGAACAACGCCGTCTTATCCTCTTCTCCCACGACTTTAGCATTAACGATTTCCGCCTGTTCAAAATAGAGCTGTGTTCCGCATGCTTGAACGAAGAACAGAAACAGGCAGATCATCGCCAGGTAGGGCGATTTCAGAATGTGTGTGATCCCCGACCACAAACCGCCGCCGGTAGGCTTATCCTCCGGCGTCTTCGATTCGATCGGCAGTGGATCAGCAGTTTTGAGTTTGGATGCCTGCTTCTCTAGTCGCCATGCGCACCACAACCCGGCTTCGATCACAACGATGGGCAACAGGACAAGCTGCCCCGTGGTCAGATTGTCGGCCAATTGGCTCGTCAACAGCGAACCAACGATCGCGCCCGCGGTTCCTCCGGAAGCAACCAGTCCAAATAAACGTTTCCCTTGATCACTCGAGAAGAGGTCGGCCAACACACTCCAGAAAACGCTCGTCGCAAAAAGACCAAAAACGCTGATCCAAACGAACAATGCCCACGCAGTCCAGGATTGCACCACCTCGGAGTCGACTCTCAGGAGCGCCCAAAACCCAAGCAAACAAGCGGCAAAGAAGTGATAGACGACCCGCACTAGCCAACGCCGAGGCAGCCATTTGACAAGAGCACCGTAAGCAGGCACGACCGCCAACATCATCAGGAACGACGCCAGGAACAAACCCTGAAGCTGTTTCGTCCCTGCCACGCTGCCAAGTGTTTCTCGCACTGGCCGAATCATGAAGTAGCCAAGCAACAAGAAAAACAGCCACACGGTTGCCAACACAACGCTGGAACGTTCGGCGGGCAACACGCGCGGGGCATCTTCCGGGGGTTCGGAAGGTGAGGAGTCGGACCGCGTTTCGGAAAAATCGGAGCTCAACGCGTGCGCGCCTTCCGCGTAGAGAGATGGTCAATGGCTGCCGGGGCACTCACGCTTCGCAGCAACTCTGCAATCTTGCGACACAACATTGCCACGCGACCGCCCAGCAGGAGCATTGATGGAATGGAGCGAGACGACACTAATTCGGGATGATGGAAACCGACGCTGGCGGCCGAAGAGCCGACACGAACCAGCTAATTTTGGCGTCCGCTTGCTGCCTGATCAATGCATCAAACAAAGCATTCGCGGCATCGCGACGTAATTGTGCCTGATCGGTAAGATCATCAAATCCCAGCTTGCCTGCCTCTTCTTGGTGCACAAAGACAAGGTGAATTCCAAGCGGGCTCCGAATGGGTCCGGCAACGGTTCCCGCTTTCGCACCTCGAATCGATTGCATCACGTCGCCCGGCATGTCACCGTCGTTCTTCACCCACCCCACTTTGCCACCGTTGGCCGCCGTAGGTGCTTCGCTATGCTGCATCGCGGCATCTGCAAATGCTTCCACAGGTGTGGGATTCTCGCGGATCTGTTGCGCCAGTAGCGCCACATTGGCCTCGGCGGCCGCGGCGGACGCCGCATCTCGCATGTCCGCCTGGATGAAAATCTGAGAGACCTCCC
>JBPCVD010000344.1:0-8197 GCA_051010815.1 Rubripirellula sp. | reverse complement strand
CTCAATGACCCGATCAACTTTCCCTTCTTGGTTTAGACGAACGACTTTTCCTCCCAAATTGAGTGCGAACCAGTAGTAGCCCTCTGCGTCGACTGTGGCACCGTCAACGATTCCTGGGCCACAATCACTGACCGAAAAGAATGGACGCCGGTTTTCGAGTGTCCCAGAATCCAGGTCAAAGTCGAACACGAAGATCGTCCCACCCTTGGTGTCGCCAAAGTACATCCGCGTGTCATCCGGATCAAAGGCGATGCCATTGGAACAGACGAACGAAAAGTCATCTGCGACTTTTTGAACCGAGCGATCGGGGTTCAGACGATAGAGAAAAGCCGATTTGTCGTGAAGTTGACAGTCCATGCTGCCACACCAGTAGCGGCCACGACGATCGGCCTTGCCGTCATTCAAGCGGCTGTGAGGATTCTCGGCCTCGGGATCGAACCACGGTTCGATTCGTCCGTCTGACAGGTCGAGCGCCCCGAATCCCGAGTTCGTGCCAACGAGGATACCCCCATCTTTTCGAAAGGCAAAGGATCCTACCTGCTCGGTCATTTCCCAAACGGATTGCTCACGCGTTTGCGGATTGAATCTTCGCATCGCTGGCTTTCGATCTCCGGCAACCTCCAGTGACGGTCCGGCGTGATCCGACCAGTACAGTGACTGGTCGGACGGGTTCCAGATGGGTGACTCGCCCAGCATATCGTCGCATTCCCACAAGCATTCGATATCAATCATTTGAGCTTCCAGTCACAGGGAGTAATGATTCGTTGGAGTTGTTAATTTCGATTCGGGCGTCGAGTTCATCCATCGAGATGCGTCGGGGCCAAGGCAGACTTCCACCCTATTCGCGACCACCTTGTCGAGTCCACAACACGCGTATCACATCGCTCGCGTCCATTTTGAACGATACGCGTATCGAGCGAGCGGGAATTCGACATGGTGCGAGCGGTTCGCAAGATTGTTTCAGAGCGGGCATTGTGCTTGTCTTCGTGCCTTTCGCGTCCCAACTCTCGTCGCGGTTCAGATCACGCGCTTTTCGTCAGCGAGCTGAGGTGGTCAGAGGACGCTGCTCAAGATGTCTTGTTGCGGGCGCGCAAGCACTGGGCTTCATGCTGACCGTCGGTCGGGAAGAACGCGTTCGCAAAGCGAGACCCGGTCACCTCCCAATGCAGGGAGATGACGCGGGTCCCAGAATTTTCACGGCGCGTTTGACGCCGGAATTAGAATCGCCGGATGCTTAGGCTTCGGCGCCCAATTCGCATTCAACGCAATCGCACGCTGCGCATTTGCAATCGAAGCACTCGACGTCAGCGGCAAAGCAGCATTCGCAATTACTTTCGCATCCAGCGCAACAGGCGTCGGATGTAGCGGTCGCACTGCACGCGGCGTCACCGTCGCAGCAAAGTGGCGCGGATTCTGCGGTCGTGTCGGCGCAGAAATCACATTCGCACAGAAGGCATGTGCAGTCGCTGCAGGAGCATGCTTCGTCCGAGCAACACGTGCAGTCGGCTTCACATTGCAGACAAGCACAGGCGGCTTCGTTCGTGGTGCTGGTCCCAGCTTGGGTTGTTCCACGCAGCGCGATGGCCAACGCGAAAGCCACGAGTGTGACCGCTGAGATGGATAGAACGGTTCGTAACATTGGAAAGGTTCCTTTGATTTGATCGCAAACTGCGATCGAAATTGGTATGAATTTTCGTACGGAAGTTCTTTCCGGTTAATTCAGCCAACGACAAAGGAGCGCGCAGCGTGATCCCGCGGAGATGACATCACACACCACAACGGCGTCTGAATAGCTCGAAACGGGCTTCATTGGCGGGTGCGCTAGATGGGCCACCAAGAACCCAGCGTCATCCGACAAAAGGCGTTGCGGTGATTCACCGCCAACAACCATCTGGTCGCCGAGTGCTTCGAAGTTGCAACATCTCAGCTCGCAGGAGCAACTCGAGCGATGCGCGGCGGACGGAATCAATGGCGATGATTCCGCTCCGGCAACATTCAGATCTTCATCCGTATTTGCCGACTGGGGACCGCAATGAGGGCAATGTCCCTCGACGTTGACCTCTTCGTCCGCGGACGAAGACGCGAACTCGGAACGTTCAGCTTCTGCCGCTCGTGCACAGCAGCAATTCGAAATTGAAATTGCTGGCCAGAAACAAATCGTCGCCACAGCCAGCCAGGCTGGAAGGGCGAAAATCGTGCGGTGGCGTTGCGGACTGACCATGAACCTATCCTACGCAGAGGCAGTCGAAAGGTTTGATCGAAATGACATAAGAACCCCCAGGATAAGGTTCTGGCACAGAATTATCAATGTTCATCAAAGGGACAGTTCCGCCAACCGAGGAGCCAGCTTCATCTTCCCCAGACTACTGACGCAGTCCAGATCGTTGCAACTCCCATCGGTGGGATGCCGTTCCGAGGTAGCGTGTCGGAGACGGAGCGGCGCAACCGATCACCGCTATACTGCGTTCCCTCTGTCACATACTCAGTGATCCGTCGAACTGGCGACTTGATGTTTTCTGGCAATGTGACACCAGTCGGCGAGTTACAGCCGACAAATATGATTTCAACGGCTGGTAACGAGTTCCTCGTTGAAAACAGCGATATGGCAAAGGCTTGGAAGTTGTTTTCTGGGGCCGATTCGGATAGCAACGGAAGGTTGGGAATGAGCTTGCAAGTCACGTGCGGAAATTGCCAAAAGAACTTTCATGCTCCGGATCACTTTGCGGGGCGAACCGCCAATTGTCCGAACTGCAAAGCTCCCATCGTGATTTCGGGAGCGGCGTCGGCGACCGGACCCACCGCGACGCTCGGCTCGCCGTCATCGTTTTCGGCGGTGACCTCTTCAGGGGCGAAGCCAGGGCCTCGCCCTGAGAAAAGCATGACTGGGTTGTGGGTGACCTTAGCAGTGGTTGGCGTGCTTGGGGTTTTGGGATGCGGTGGAATTCTCGGTGCGTATTTCCTCGGAGGTGGGCGATTCGCCGGTGGGCCGCGATTCGACGCCGACCTGAACTACGAGGCGTCGCCGATTGCAATGTTCGATGATTTACCAACGCTCGTAGAAGTTGAGCCGGGTATCGAGAAAGCGATCGCGCATGCCGGGGTCGATGCTGGGCCGGGCTCAGCCGACCTGCTGTATCTCTATCGTCCCACCGAATCTGCGGAAGGTTCGCTCCCCTGCGTGTTCGTGGCCGCGGCCGGAGCGACAGCGTTCTCGGGAATGGGGATCGCTGATGGAGATGAGCCGGAACTGCTGCCCTACGCTCGAGCTGGTTTTGTCGTCGTGGGTTACGAGACGGATGGCGAGTTGAAGGGTGATCAGTCGATCCTCGCAGTTCGCCATTCGTTCATGAGGTACCGGGCGTCCCAGGCTGGATTGGTCAACGCACGCAATGCGATCGACTACGCGCTGGCGAATCTTCCTGAAGTGGATCCGGACCGGCTGTATACGGCGGGGCACAGTTCCGCTGGCTCGCAGGCGTTGCTGCTTGCCGCGCACGATCCGCGGATCAAAGGGTGCGTGGCGTTCAATAGTGTCATCGACAACGAACAGTGGCTTGGCGATGACTTCCGTTCGCTGGTTGGATACCTGCCTAATGGTGGTGACGATTGTTTGAGGATGTGGTCTCCGAAAACGCATGAGGAATCAATCCATTGTCCTGTGTTGTTTTTTCACTCAGAAGCTGATCGCAACGTGGATGCTTCGCAATCCAAGGACGCGGCGAACAGGATGAAAGGGATGGGGAAGGAAGTGGATCTCGTAGTCGTTCCGAATGGGGATCACTACAATTCGATGATCGTGGAGGGCATCCCTGCCGCCGTCGAATGGTTGAGTACGCTTGCAGGGATTACGTCGTCCGAGGCAAATTAGGGTCGCGTCAGCCCGATCGAACTGGGCCCGCATTTGTCATTCCACTTCCCTTCAGTCGACGTTTTGCCTCAACCCCATGCTGCCCGTTGAATCCCTCGTACTGATCTCGGGCGTCTTGCTCTTCGCAGGGGTGGTCGCGAGCAAGCTTTCGGATTGGGTTGGCGTTCCTGCGCTCTTGATTTTCCTCGCGATCGGCATGATTGCTGGTGAGGAAGGCCTGGGCCAAATCGCCTTCGACTCACCTCATGTGGCACAAGCGGTCGGTTCCATTTGTTTGTTGGTGATCTTGTTCGCAGGGGGACTCGATACGAAATGGACTTCGGTTCGATCTGTCTTAGCGCCCGGTCTGCTGCTTTCAACGGTGGGTGTGCTGTTGACGACTTTGCTGTTGGGAGCATTCGCCTGGTTTGCGCTAGGGACGTACTCGACATTCGATATCGGGCTTGGGGGACTGACTTGGACAGAGGCGCTGCTCTTGGCCGCGATCGTCTCGTCGACCGATGCGGCAGCAGTGTTCTCCGTTTTCCGCACCAGCGACGTGAAGCCGAGGAGCGGGATTCGCTACCTTTTGGAATTTGAGTCGGGTAGCAATGACCCGATGGCGGTGTTGCTGACGACGGCAATCCTGAGTGTCATGACGTCGGGGAATGCGTCGCTGCTTGGAGTTGTTGGCGGTCTGTTCGTTCAGCTGTTGGCCGGAACAATCATTGGGTGTGGGATCGGTTTCGCAGGCTCTTGGTTGGTCAATCGACTTCAGCTCTCGGCGTCTGGATTGCATCCCATCCTGGTGCTTTCAATCGGTCTGATGTCGTTCGGCTTTGCGGAGCTCGCAGGCGGGAATGGGTTTCTTGCGATTTACGTGTGTGGAGTCGTGCTTGGTAACCGGCTGGTTCGTCATCGAGAGTTCGTGCTGCGTTTTCACGATGGCCTGAGCTGGCTGTCGCAGTTGGGAATGTTCATTGTCTTGGGATTGCTGGTCGTTCCATCGCGTCTTGTTGCAGTGGCCGGGGTAGCAATCGCCATGGCATTGTTCCTGATGTTCGTCGCCCGGCCCATCAGCGTGATCACCTGTTTGACACCGTTCGGGATGCAACGCAAAGAGATCGCCTACATTTCCTGGGTCGGGCTGCGCGGATCTGTACCGATTGTTCTTGCGACGTTCCCTGTCTCCTATGGGATTGAACGGGCCGACGAGGTCTTCAACGTGATCTTCTTCATTGTATTGACGTCCGTCCTCATCCAAGGGATGACGTTGGTGCCCTGCGCACGTTGGTTTGGCGTCGTTGAAGATGCGGACAAGTCGGAGTCATAATTGCCGCGACAGGCGGGGCTGTGAATCGTCCGGCGTATCCGAACACTCAGGTCGCCGCTTGATATTTCGACGGACGCCGCCACGACGCGTGTTGGCTCGAATCGAATTGTCGATCCGCCATCCCCCAATCACGACCCGGATGGTTGTAAGATGCTGCCCAGGATTTAAGGCAGAAAACTTGAATTGAACGGCTATGAACGAATCAGAATCGAAGAGTGGAGACAACTCACAGGTCAGTCAGGACATTGATCCGGCAGATGGTGTTGCCCCTTCCGCGTGGTGGCAAACGGAGGACTGGCTTGCCGTTGGGATCGGAATGCTGATTCTGCTCAGCTCTTTCATTTGCTTGGTAAGCACCGTGGAACCGGGCGCCGATCACCCTTGGAAACCCTGGGTCGGCAAGCCGGGGGCGTGGGAGTCGAATCCGATTGCGTCTCTCTCGACGGATGAAGCGACGTTGGGCAAGTGGAAGACGCTGGTTGGCCCGTTCGTGATTGGGCTACTGGGATTCGGCCTTGCCAGACGTTGTCAGGGGAAGTCGTTCACCGCGTTTCTGGTTGCGTTTCCAGTGATGTTCTTGTTGGCGACCATCGCGTACGTGATGGCGGGCCAGGTTACGGTCAAACACTACAACCTGGAATACGCGTTATGGGCTCTGCTGGTGGGGCTGGTCATTAGCAACACCATTGGCGTTCCGGAATGGTTACGGCCGGCAGTCTTGACCGAGTTGTACATCAAGACAGGCTTGGTGATCTTGGGCGCCGAGGTGTTATGGCACCGGCTCGTTGCATTGGGTGTGCCAGGGATCTTCGTCGCCTGGGTGGTGACTCCCGTTGTTCTGATCACGACATATTGGTTTGGAACTCGCGTTCTGAAGATACCGAGCAAATCACTGAACATGGTGATCAGTGCAGACATGTCGGTATGCGGAGTCTCCGCCGCAATCGCAACGGCCGCAAGTTGTCGCGCGAAGAAGGAGGAATTGTCTTTTGCAATCAGCATTTCCCTTGCCTTCACCGTCGTGATGATGGTCGTGATGCCGATCTTGATTCGTGCGTTGGGGATCAGCAACGTGGTCGGCGGCGCTTGGATGGGCGGAACGATCGATTCCACCGGGGCCGTGGCTGCCGCAGGCGCGTCTCTAGATTCCGTGGCAGAGCAAACCGCGGCGACCGTCAAGATGATTCAAAATATTCTGATCGGCGTGACGGCATTTGGAGTCGCCGTCTACTGGGTCATGTTTGTGGAACGCGACAAAGACTCCGTCAAACCGGATGCTTGGGAAATCTGGCGCAGATTCCCAAAGTTCGTGTTAGGATTCGTGGCCGCTTCGTTGATCTTCACGCTCCTGAGCAATGTGGTCGAGGGCGGAGAGGAGCTGGTGGCTACCAACGTCAAGCAAGCGACCAAGGGAATCCGAGGTTGGTTCTTCTGCCTCGCCTTCGTCAGCATTGGACTCGATTCCAGATTTCGAGAGCTGCGAAAACAGTTTCATGGTGGAAAGCCGTTATTGCTTTACGTCTGTGGCCAGAGTCTCAACCTCGTGCTGACGTTGCTGATGGCGTACTTGATGTTCGAAATCGTCTTTGCGGACTACATCCAAAGGATGCTGGCACAATGAACGTTCGCTTGCAACGTTGGTTACGATTCGCGGCCGCAACCTTGGTGATCTCGCTCGTCTGGCTGGTCTTGTTGCCTCGAGCAGCAAGGCTCGAATCGGTCAAGGAACGGATTCGTCGGAACGATGCCGCTGGCATCGACCCGAGCGCGATGTTCTATAGCGATCTGGAACATCTGCAGTATCGCGACGGCATGTTACGCCACCTTGAACCGTGACAAACGGCAAAACTCAGACGAGCGAGTTGAGGAAAGCTAAGTCGCGAAATTGAAAGGTGGGGCGATTTCGCGCCCGCGCTTATTTTAACTCGTCCATCAATTCCAAGATCGTCGTTTGGATTCGATCGGACGCATCGAGCTGCACACGGTTTGTCCCCATCCATGTTTCATATCCGCCCAGCGCATGCTGTCTGGGTGTCGGAAGGTAGCCCCGCGAGTCATTCGCTAATTCGATCGTGAACGTGTCCGCGAATGGTGATTTTGCCTTGATTGAGAGACCGATCTCCACGAATGTCTCGAATGGAATGGCGGCAATGGCAAGGTCGCCGATTCTCACCACTTGCAAGGGTACGGATATCTCATCTGGCCCATCCTGCAGTTTTTGTACTCGGTCGGCATAGGTGCTTTCATAGCGATGAAACGGCTCCGCGTCTTTCGGCTTCGTGCGAACACTTTCCAGATACATTTGCAGTTCCGGATCGGGTTTGCGTACCGAAAGCGTCAAGTCACGATTGGCAGATCCGAGTGGAACCCAATCCGCGAATGACACTTCAGCGTGAGCTTCATGCACACGCCCGGCAACCTTTTCGGCAACCTCCGTCATCTTTTCGTAACGGTCGTATCGTCGCGCATTTCCGTCGCGAAAGTTGATGTTGTTGATGTCTCCGCTTGTTCCATTACTCATCATTCCCACAAACGGCGGCGATCCAGACTTCGCATTCAACAGGCTTCCGATGCGATCGGAAAAGATGCCGAAATAGTCAGCCGAGACATCTCCCTTGTTCACGCCGCCCACGTAATGCAGCGAGTAGTTGGCCAACAGTGCGATCGGACGACCATCGATCGCTTGAATCGAGAGAAACGATACCTCTGGGTCGATCGGACCGGCCGGTTCCACCAGCGCGGCATTGCCGCGCGGCGGATTCATACGAACTTTGTCGATCCCGCCGAAAGGATTGCGGGCCAATTTCGGTTCGCTCACGTGCCACCGTCGGTTGAAGACCTCACTTGTTTCGTCGATGCCCCCCCAACCGATTCTGGCTGGCTCGAGATTTTCGAAGGCCTGCTTCGTAGCGGCGACAATTCCCGCCACCACCTTTGGTCGGTATTTCGGAAGGTGCGCCCGCGTTGCGGAATGCGTGTGCGTAGCCGCCATCAAAATATTGTTGGCGGGGATTTGC
>JBPCVD010000343.1:0-11985 GCA_051010815.1 Rubripirellula sp. | reverse complement strand
CGGTCGATCTCATCGTTCCGCCCAACAACAACGTGTTGGCATAGTCGTCAAAGAAGATCGCTAGACCGGAAGTCGCGACCAGTGTCTGCGCTCCGCGACGCGACTTGACTTTGCGAGAGAGACGCCGGATCAGCGACCGCATGCCACCGCCAGCCTCCAATACACCGACCATCGCGCCTAGCAACAAGCTGAACGTCAACGCCTGCAAGTGTGACTTCGATATGACGGACGTTTTTAAGGCTTCATAGAACACTTCCGGTGCGTTCCACCAACTGGTTCCCTCGCCACCATGTGCTAACAGCAGTGCGCCAGCAGCAACGCCCATGCCCAACGGTAAGACGACCTTGCGGGTCAAGATTGCAAGAGCGATGGCAACGACGGGCGGCAGCAGACTGTAGGGCCCGTATTCCATCTCGATCTCTCGCCACTTGCTTGGGTCAACGTCCCACAGGCGAATCAGCCGATCGAGACACTACTTCTTGGTCGCCGCCGTACCGAGCACAGGAGGAACGAGAAAACAGCCCGCATCGTCAGCGGGAGCATTCTCAAGGGCTTGGTCATTCGACAAACCTGGAACCAAGCTATCCGCACGCCAACGATTGTCGACGTCCAAGGCCGTGGTCATGGGCTCGACATCTGTCGTATCGAGCTCGGAGAGTTGTTCAACGAACTGCAAAATGCTGTCCAGCTGAGGGCGCACGCTGGCAACCTCCTCATCCGAGATCTCCAGCCTGGCAAGCAACGCCAGTTTGCGGACTTCGTCGTCGGTCAATGACACGATGGCTACTTCTTCGAACCGCTGACGTCGAACGGCTTCGTTTTCACCGTCTTTCGAATCACACCGCTGCGAATGCACTGAGTGCACACTCGCATCGACTTGTTCTGACCGTTCGGCAGTGTCACGTGGACACGCTGCAGATTGGGGATGAATTTGCGGCGGGTGATACCGGTGATCTTGGTACCAACCCCACCCATGTATTTGGCTTTACCGCGTGTTTCGACGCGATTGCCCATTTGGACCTTCTTGCCACACGCTTCACATTGCCGTGCCATCGGGAGTCTCTATCGGTTTTTCTCTGGAAATCTGTCAGGGGGAAGCCCGGCAATATACAGATCGTTCGATCAGCCGGGAAGCAGGAATTCCCATGAAAACTGCTCGAAGGGCCACCAATCCAGGCTGAAGTCGCCAGCCCGCTCATCCAGGGGGATCGAGCCGTTTTTCGAACTTTTCCCTCAAGCGGCGACGCCAGAAAGCCGATGCACCGAACAGCCTACCTAACCGGAATACCTTGCCGGACCGTAGCAAACCACAGAATCCAACCCACGAGTCCTCCCCCATGGCTCCCAAGTCACCCAACCTACTCCCGGCCATCATTTTCCTGGGCTTCGCCGTCGTCGCGATGTCCAGCACCGGTTGTAGCCGCCTGAATTTGCCCGAAATGCCCTTCGGAACTCCAGTTCCGAAGGAGTATCGCGGGGAGCCCGGATTCGACACTCGCAACCGCGTCTCCGAGCAGCTTTACCATGCCGTCCGCCAAGCGAGAACCGAAAACGGCATTGTCTTGGAGGTCGTCGGTGATAGCACGCCAGCACGCGTGATGCCACTGCCCACGGGCGAAAAAGCCGTCTATGTCAGCAACCTTCTGACTCAGACGGGCATCCTGGATAAGTTGCACGCAGTCGATGCAACGCTGTACCGGCATTCCAACGAAGCCATCAGCGGAATTCCGATGGACGTTCGGATGTCCAAAGACAAAAAAACCGTCAGGCCCGAAAGCGACTATGCCCTTCAACCAGGGGACCGATTGAAGGTGCGAAAGGCTCCGAACCCCGCAGTTCAAAGCCTCTACAACTTTGTGCTCGGGAAATAGTCCGTCAACGCTGCCCAGCCAACAATACGGCAGTGCTGGTCATTTCCAGCGTCCGGAAAAAACCGACATCGCCGAAGTGCGCTCCATCGAGCTCACTAGCGACACCCTCTGTTCCTTCCGACTCCGCGTAGAGATCCGCCCGGAAAGTCGGGTGATCTGCCGACGCTGCTAGATCAACCATGCGTCGCTCAGTCGAGTTTCTTCACTCGCAAGTTCCGAAAGTAAACCTTGCTGTCGGGATCGTGTGCTTGCAACGCAAAGGTACCTTCACCAAGGCGCCGTTCGAATTGCTTGCTCGCCGCTTCCTGCCCCTCTGGTTCGGTGTAATCCACCAGCGTTTTACCGTTGACCTTGAGGACCACGTTCTTCCCTTTGACGATAATCTCCTGGGTGTACCATTCGTTGTCTTTGACGCCAGGATCATCGACGTTCACGACGCTGTACAAGCTGCTCGTCTTTTTGACGTCCTTGTGTGACACGTTGACCTGGCACTCAAAACCATGCTTAGGCCAATTCGTCGCTTGGTACTTGGTGTGAAAATAGATCCCCGCATTGCTGCCCGGGGTGGTCATGACCTCGGCGATAAAGTGGAAGTCTTTGAAGGGAGCCAGCTCACCATCATAAAAGAGATGGCAGCGTGGCCCCTCACACACAAGCGATCCATCCATCACTTTCCAGCTCTGTGGATTTTCTTCGGCGATCTGCCATCCATCAAGAGATTTGCCATCGAATAACGACACGAAACCCTCTTCGCTGTCCGCAGCGGAGACGGATAAGTTCAGACAACACAGAGCGGCGGCAAAGAGAGGCAGGATTCGGTTCATGGAGGGATCTCAATTGAGTTCGAGTTGGTTGGACTGCGTTAGGACTGCGCAAAAGAAAACCGCTCGCCTACGATAAATCGAGACCAGCGGTTTTGATACTTTACCTTGGACGAACGCGACTGGTTACAGGCCAGCGTCGGTCGCAGGAAGCTCGTTTTTCTTGATCTTGTCGGCGAATTTATTTCCATCCTTGCTATCGTGCCCGCCCGCCTTCTTGAAGCCTTCGAGAATCTTCGCTTTTGCTTCTTCAGGGTTCTCCTTCACGTACTCCTTAGAAAAGTCCTCTGCCTTGAGATACTTGTGCACCGCCGTGCCGTATTCGTTGCGAACCTTTTTCTTGTCTTCGCCTTTAACGTGACAGACGTAGCAGCCGGCTTTTCTTCCCGCCTTCTTGAAGTCCTCATTGACGTCATCCCCACCGAGATATTCGTTTTTCCATTGCTTGCCAAACTCGCTGATGGCCATGGCGGGGCTTGCCAACATCAAACATGCAAACAGAAGTGCCAATCGTTTCATTCAATTCTCTCCGGGGGTTACAATTCAGCCCCGCCAGGTGAGAAGTCCGATCAAATTCGGACTCAGAGGCGGGGTCGGTGGGTTATTTTTGCTTCGGAATCCTTCCATGTCGCCCTCCAATTAAGTCTAAGAGCGCGACAAAAGTCAAATCGGCGTCAAAGTTCCTCGCGATTTCCCTGTTTTCGCAACGCTGCTCGCATGCTCGACGCCTCCAAATCGGCGTTTCCGGGCGACGGCAGAATCGGTAGCGACTCCTCACTAAAACCTAGAGGCGAAGGGTCATTTTGCCGATAATCGGCCGGAAGTCGCTGACTGGCCGGCGTGCTGGGAAGTGGATTATTGATCCAATTCACAGACCATCGAGGCGACTTTTCCACCGCCCAGTCGGGAGTCGAGGTCAGGATATCGTTCATGCGAGTCACTTCCGGCTCGCCGCTGTATGGCTCCAAGCTTAACATCGGATCGTTCAGCGTCGGCTCGACAACATAGGCGTTCGAACCACCGCGAAGCTGCAACAACGGATTCGACTCGTCGAGCGTCGGCAGGCCTGTGAATTCAAAATGCGGACTGGCCGGATCAACCACAAAGACGCTCTCGTAAGCCAACCGATCGATCGGAACGGAGTAGGCTCCGCTGACCCCGAGACGCATACGGGCGATTCCCTTGGGTGCGTGAGCCGTGACTCGCCACAGTTTCAGCAAGATTGAACCGGCTGCCGACGGAGGCTCCTCAAGTGCTCCGGCAGTGTCAATCATGTGGTCCGTGATGGCCAACAAGCCGTTGTCCCAGTCAAGCAACAGTTTGGCCGCGTAGTCCATGTGAAGCATCGTCATCTGACCACGCACGACCACGTTGTTGAGTTCGAGCCAAACGAGCGGAAAATCGTTCGCTTCGCGAAGCCTCTCGCTGGAGAGCTTGTCGGGATCGGTGATGACATCAAACGCGTACACTTCCTCGCGAAGCGTTGGGTTGCTCACAGTGATGCTGCAATCGGTCAGCCGAACGAGTCGATTGTCGTTCAGCTCGAACAGCGTTCCACCATCAATGTCTCCACTTGGAACGTTCCAAACGAAGTGAATGTCCTCAAACACGACTTGGTGCGACCCAATCGAAAACATTTTAGATCGTTCCATTGCGACCGAGTCGAATGGTTGGAAGATGATCTGGCTCCCACCGATGGTCGAAGTGATCAGTAAGTCATCGACTTCAACCTTCAGCGGTTCGCTCACAAGTGTGGGAACCGCAATTTCGATTCGGCTCGCCTTGTACTCCGCGGCCAAAGCCAGCGCCTCGGACAGAGTTGTGACCATCACCAAACCCTCTTCTTCCGCCTCGCTTCCAAGTGCGTCGGGCGCTACGATCCGAACCAAGCTGGGATATTCTCGCTCCTCGGGCTCGGGCGACATGCTCGCCTCTGCGTCCAGGAAAGGGCTCCGTATGAAGAAGGGGTCATTCTCACGGTCGCGATACGAATCGGGAACCATCTCCGTCCCAGTTGTCGACTCGTCCAATTCAGCGGGCGATGCCACATCGACCAATTTCGGTGGCTGATCAGGAGGTCCGAAACCATCGCGTGATGCGTCTTCGTCGGCGGTTGTCTCCGCCATGGTGGGTCCAGCAGCGTTGTTGTCCAAAAGCAACGCCGAATCCGCCACCAACGGCGATTTCGCGGTCGAAACGAGGGGAGCGTCCGCGGATTCCGGGATGGAGACAGCATCCCGCAGCGCTGCCGACTCCAATTGCAGCCAACCGGCGCTGGCGATCAGCAACATCGCGGCCACAATCCATGGCGCGTGCTTTTCAAACCAAACCAACATCTGATTCGGTTGGGCGATCGTGACCGGATTCAGCGACTGAGATCGCGGCAGACCATCTCGAAAAGCGACTTCTCGCAAGTCAGCCGCCAGATCGGTTGCAGTCTGGTAACGGTCCGCTGGGTCTTTCGCCAACATCTTGCGGAGCACGGCGACCAGATTGTCGCTCACTTCCGGTCGTAATTCGCGCGCATCTGGCGGCGGAGCGTTTCCATGGCTGAGCAACTTTTGCAACATCGTTCCACCCGGATAAGGCGGACTGCCGGTCAGCATGAAATACAACGTGCAGCCGAGCGAATAGATGTCGCTGCGAAGATCGGCATCTCGCGGGTCGCGAGCTTGCTCGGGTGAGATGTAGTCGAAGGTGCCCAGCGTGACGCCGCTGGCCGTCATGTCTTCACTCAGATCCAAGTTGTCGGATCGCGCCAGCCCCATGTCCACCAGCTTGATCTTGCCACCCGTCCCGATCAGCACATTGGAGGGTTTGATGTCGCGGTGAACGATGCCTCGGTCGGCAGCGTGCTGCAACGCGTCGGCCAATTGCGAGGTGTAGTACACCGTATCGTCAATCGACATCACACCGTCGGAAGTCACCAGGTCACGAATGTTCGTTCCCTCGATGTACTCGAACACGATGTAGTGCCAATCACCATGACTGCCGACATCGAAGACACGTGCGATCCGTGGATGGTCGAGCTTTGCCGCGCTCTGAGCCTCATTGCGAAAACGGCGTTGCAAATCAGGATCGTCACCCACGAACGGGATAACTTTGATCGCAACGGTTCGGTCGAGCTGCTCATCATGAGCTCGGAAGACGGCGCCCATGCCGCCGCCGCCAATCAAGGCATCAAGACGAAAATGATTCAGTCGCTGTCCCAGCAGGACCTGAGCAACGGCAGCGGGAGTTCGGTCAAGCGCGTCCAATGGATCGTTCGACTTGTCGACACGCGACGATCCACGAATGACCGTCTTCGCCTGAGCAATCTCATTGACGTCGACGCTGCCATTGGAAATCGGTTCCGCAGCCGGCTCGCCAGCTCGGTGAACGGTCGACGCATCGGTTCGAATCGATTCATCCTGAGGCATCATGGAATATTCGCTCAAACAGTCTCGCCGATGACGTCCTGTCATCCCTCCTGACATCTGGCGAGTCCCGCGAAAGGAGCTCGACCTAAAAAAGCATCTGTAAAGACGTTAAGTGGTTGCGTCAGAATTACTTAGAAAAAGAGAAAAGAATGGACGTTCAGTCTAGTTTCTCGGCCCGAACGGGTCAACAAAACGGTCACGACGCCCGCTAGGATAGTGCTCGACTCCGAACTCAGAAGCCCGCGGTTATAGATCTCCCAGTTATGCCTCTTGCTCGTCCAATTTCTCTACTTTTTTTGTCGTATTGTGTGCTCCCGATCGCCATCGGTAGGAACCTTCAGGCAGCAGACGATCCGCGGGACCAAGAATCACCCAACATTCTGCTGATCATCGTCGACGACCTCGGTTTCGCCGATTTGTCATGCCTAGGTAGCAAGGATCTGCGGACACCGAATATCGACCAACTCTTCGCCGATTCCCTGGTATTAAGTCGACTCTATGCGAACTGTCCCGTCTGTTCACCGACCCGTGCGTCGGTCCTTACCGGGTGTTATCCCGACCGGGTAGGCGTTCCGGGGGTGATTCGCACTCATGCGGCCAACAGCTGGGGATATTTTGCACCGTTTGCACAGACACTTCCGCAGCAACTGAAGTCGCTGGGGTTTGAAACGGTCGCGATCGGCAAATGGCATCTGGGCCTCGAGCCGGAAACCCATCCTCAGAACCAGGGATTCGATCTCTTCCAAGGGTTTCTGGGGGACATGATGGACGACTATTACGACCATCGCCGTCATGGCGTGAATTACATGCGTGAGGGACAGAGAGAAATCGACCCGGAGGGACACGCCACGGATCTTTTCACCCAGTGGGCCTCCGAGTTCATCGAGGCACGCCAACGACCCAGCGGTGATCGCGAAAAGAGCAGGGCACCGTGGTTCATGTACTTGGCCTACAACGCACCACACACGCCGATTCAGCCCCCGGAAAACTGGCTACAGAAAGTCACGCGACGCGAACCGGGAATCGATCCCCAACGAGCCAAGTTGGTGGCCCTGATTGAACACATGGATGCCGGAATCGGTCAGGTGATCGAATCACTGCGAAAATCGGAGCAATACGATGACACGGTGATCATCTTCACGAGCGATAACGGCGGACAATTGAATGTCGGCGCCAACAATGGGCCGTTGCGAGATGGCAAACAATCGATGTACGAGGGAGGGCTTCGTATCCCGGGCAGCATCCGTGTCCCGGGCAGGACCACGGCCGGTTCCGTCAGCGACACCCTCTGCTGTACTGCGGACTTCATGCCAACCGTTTCCGAAATCGTTGGCGCATCAAAGCCAGTCGGAATTGATGGATGGTCGCTGGCACCGTTGCTGGATTCGGTCGTCGGCGTGAATCACAAGAATCTGTGGCCAGATCGGGAGCTCTATTTCGTTCGACGTGAGGGCGGACGGAAGTACGCCGGACTGTCCATCGAAGCCGTTCTCCGAGGAAAGTACAAACTGGTGCACAACCTTCCATCATCCGAAATTGAACTCTTCAATCTGGAAGTCGACCCGGCCGAAACAAACAATTTGGCGAAGAAACAGCCGAAGAAGTTTCTCGAGATGATCAGCCGACTGCAGCTGCACGTGCAGCGAGGGGGACAAGTGCCATGGCAGAAGATGTCGACCGCTGAGTTGAACGACTGAAACTCATCTGGCCGTCTCGGCAGCTACAAACGGTGGATCTGCTTGGCAAACCGGACGCCTAGTTTTCGCGTAAGAGTTTCGACTCGGTTGAATGCGATCCTGCTGTATCCAAGAGTCACACGGATCGCCCATAATACGACCCCCGCCCATTGTCACTGATCCGCAACTGCCGCATTGATGGGCGTGGACTGCCAAACGTGTAACGAAGGAAGATACAACATGCTGGCGAAGACTCGGACGATTGCACTCACCATTCTATTGGGCGTCGTGATGACGCCGGTCACCGCGTTTGCGTGGCAAGCCACGAGCGACGGCGCCGATGTGGTCACGGAATCTGCATCCTCGGACACAACCGCCGTTTCACCGCCAACTGCGGGAGATCCCGATGCGGGTGGTTTACCCTGGATCGCCTATGTGATTCCGCTGCTTGGTCTGGTGGGACTTGCCTTCACCATTTGGAAATCCTCCTGGGTGGCGCGACAGGAAGTTGGCAACGAAAAGATGGCGAAGATCGCGGCCAACATTACGGAAGGTGCGATGTCGTTCCTGAGGGCAGAGTACACAATCCTTGCGATTTTCGTGCTGATCGTCGCGTGCTTGCTGGGTTACGGGGGAAGCACTCAAGGTGACGCCTCCTCACCCCTCATTGCCGTTTCGTTCGCGTTGGGGGCGATTTGTTCGGCCCTTGCCGGTTTCGTCGGCATGCGAGTCGCTACCAAAGCGAATGTTCGAACAACGAATGCAGCGCGCACGGGCCTGGGTCCTGCGCTTGAAGTCGCCTTCGCCGGTGGATCGGTGATGGGAATGGGAGTGGTTGGGCTCGGTGTACTTGGGCTCAGTGTTCTCTTCGTAGTGTACGCCTCGATGTTTGGATTGGACTCCGAATCCAACATCACACGTGTGATCACAGTGCTAACCGGCTTTTCCTTCGGGGCATCCTCGATCGCGTTGTTCGCGCGTGTCGGAGGCGGAATCTACACGAAAGCGGCTGATGTCGGCGCTGACTTGGTCGGGAAAGTGGAAGCCGGCATCCCGGAAGACCACCCACTGAACCCTGCGACCATCGCTGACAACGTGGGGGATAACGTTGGCGACGTTGCCGGCATGGGCGCCGACTTGTTTGAGTCATATGTCGGATCGATCATCGGAACGATGGTTCTGGGATCCGCGTTTTACTCCGTCTTCCTGACGGAGAATCTCGACAACTTCAACGGACTCTCTGCGGTGTTGCTCCCGCTGGTTTTAGCCGGCGTCGGAATCCTCACGTCCATCGCGGGAACGTTCTTTGTCAAAGTCCGCGATGGCGGAGACCCGCACCACGCCCTGAACTTTGGTGAGTTTGGATCCGCGGCAATTCTGTTGCTACTGACCTACGGCGTCATTCGGTTCATGTTGCCGAACACTTGGACTTTCAATGATCTCACCTACACGAGCAACGGCGTCTTTTTCGCGATCCTGATTGGATTGGGCTCGGGCCTCGCGATCGGCAAAGTCACCGAATTCTACACCGGTACGGGAACACCACCGGTCAAATCGATTGTGCGACAGTCCGTGACGGGATCGGCGACGAACATCATCTCCGGCCTCGGCGTGGGGATGATGTCAACCACCATTCCAATCTTGATCATTGCATTCGCCATCCTGGGAGCCTACTCGCTCGCCGGACTGTACGGGATCGCGATTGCGGCGGTGGGCATGCTTTCCAACACGGGGATACAGTTGGCCGTCGACGCTTACGGACCGATTTCCGATAACGCCGGTGGCATCGCGGAGATGGCCGAACTGCCGCGAGAAGTCCGCGAGCGAACAGATAAACTTGACGCCGTCGGAAACACCACTGCCGCGATCGGAAAAGGGTTTGCGATCGGTTCGGCTGCCCTCACCGCATTGGCACTGTTTGCCGCCTTCATCACGTCCTACAACGCGACCCATCCGGAAACGCCCATCGATGCGATCAGCATTACCAACCCGTACGTGATGGCCTCGCTGTTCATTGGTGGCATGCTTCCGTTTCTGTTTTCAGCCCTGTCGATGAATGCCGTTGGCCGAGCAGCCATGGCGATGATCGAAGAAGTCCGCCGCCAGTTCAAAGACATTCCCGAGTTGAAGAATGCCCTGAACGTGATGAACGAGAACGAGGGGAAGGAATTTGATGAGTGGTCAGAACAAGATCAGCAGACGTTCCAAGCTGCCGACGGTAAAGCGGAATACGGCAAGTGTGTCGCTATTTCGACTCGGGCATCGATTCGCGAAATGATCATTCCCGGTTTGGTCGCCGTGCTGGTCCCTGTCGGCTTTGGATTCGTGCCAAAAATGATTGGCTTGCCCGGCAATACGAACGCGTTGATGCTCGGTGGACTGCTTGCGGGTGTCACCGTCAGTGGCGTCCTGATGGCTTTGTTTCAGTCCAACGCCGGAGGGGCTTGGGACAATGCCAAGAAAATGATTGAAGAGGGCTTCGAAGTGGACGGCAAAAAACTGACCAAGGGCAGCGAAGCACACAAAGCTGCTGTGGTGGGCGATACGGTCGGCGACCCCTTCAAAGATACGTCTGGGCCGTCGCTCAACATTTTGCTTAAGCTGATGAGCGTCGTCGCTTTGGTGATTGCCTCGCTAATTTAGGCGTTTGGTGTAGAGTGGCGGACCCTTGGTCGCGTTCGCCGCGTCCAACCTGCGACGAAAACCTCCAATGCCGGCAACCGACGCCCGCCAACGCACATGTCGAATCGAATCACTGGGATCCTAACGCCCAACATCACACCGGTCGATGACGCCGGGCGCGTCGATGAAGAACGGTTACGCGGGTATGTCGACTGGCTCATCGACCGTGGGGTTGATGGGCTGTATCCAAACGGCAGCACCGGTGAATTTGTTCGATTTACGGCAGAGGAACGCCGGCGCATCGTTCAGATCGTTGTGGAACAGGCGCGAGGGCGTGTGCCGGTATTGGCTGGTGCCGCCGAGGCGAATGTCAAAGCCACCATTGACGCGTGCGAAGCCTACGGCGCGATGGGCGCCCGTGCCGTCGCGATCGTCGCACCATTCTATTACCGGCTCAGCAGTGAGGGCGTCTACGCCTACTTTCGCGAAATCGCCGACCATGTTTCAGTCGATGTGACGCTGTACAACATTCCGTTGTTTGCCTCGCCCATCGACGTCGAAACCGTGGTTCGGCTCGCTTCGGAATGCCCACGCGTGATCGGTATCAAAGATTCCTCGGGGGATCTGCCGAACATGCTTCGTATGATCGCAGCCATCCGACCGATGCGAGAAGATTTTACCTTCCTGACTGGTTGGGATGCTTCGCTCGCCCCGATGCTAATCGCGGGCGCTGACGGTGGTACGAATGCGACCAGCGGCGTCGTTCCAGAGTTAACGCGCGCGATTCATCGTAGTGTTGTCGCAGGCAATGTCAGCGAGGCGATGCGTTTGCAGTATCAACTGCTGCCACTATTCGATGCGATGATTTCACTCGGTGAATTTCCTGAAGGATTCCGTGCGGGCGCTCGTTCGCGAGGCTGGCACCTTGGTTCGGGGCGAGTTCCGTTGTCGGATCAGCAGCGTGATGCTGTCGCTAGAACGCAACGTGAGATCGATAGTCTTGTCGCCGAAGTGGCGGAACTCGACGAGTCGCTCGTGATGCCCCCTGAAGCGATCGAAAAGATTGTTCAGCGTGTCATGCGACAGCTTGGTTCGTAACGATCGCGGCGAATTTCTTTCACGAATCCCACCGACCAGTCGCGTCGCCTCATTTCGGCAGAAGCGTGAGCGGTCCAACTTGGCCTACTGTCTCGAGCGCAAACACAGCATCTGGCACTTGCTGATTCACCTTCCAGCTGAACTCCGCATTCACCTCCACCGCATTTGGGCTGGCTAACGTCATGCTGTGGATCGATGTGGGCAGGTGCAATTCCCCCACGCGCGTCCACTTGGAAAACGTCCGCGCCCAAGGTTTCACCGCCTGGTGCAATTCCATCAGCTCTTCGAATCGACGCTCCCACTTCTTGGCCGGATCGCGTGCTGGCAACTTGTCGTCATAGGCGACGAAGTCGTCGACCTGGACCGGAACTTTATCGCGAAAAGAGATGACTCGTAGGTACGCCGTTTTCGGTGTCGGGCGATACTCAAACTCAGCCTGGAGCGAACCGCCCACCTCTCTTACGCCGACAAGACGGTC
>JBPCVD010000342.1:0-6556 GCA_051010815.1 Rubripirellula sp. | reverse complement strand
TGAACCCCGCAGCTTCATTCACGAGCTATCAGGCGGTGACGATGGAAAGCCGCTCCGATTCGTGTCGGTTCGCGATTCGCTTGCCCACGTCGTTGCTTTGGATTCAGCTCATGAGCCGCGACTGGATCTCAACGCGATGCCGACTCCTTCCGCGACAATCGAATCCCGGCAAGAACGCCAGGTTCAAGAATTAGTTGACTACACACAGCGACTGCTCCGGCGCGCACACAAGACTCGCGATCAAAGATTCGCCAAACTCGATCGAAGCAGCGTCACCAACTTTGACGTGTCGGCGAACGAAGAGCGCCAACGAATTCACCAGGAACTCTTCGGCGCATTGCCGACTCCACAGATCGCCCCCAACCCACGCACTCGTCTCGTCTTCGAGAACCCCGAATTCTCGGCCTACGAGGTCGTGCTGGACGTTTACGCCGACGTGATCGCCAGTGGCATTCTGCTGTTGCCGACCGACTTGCGCCCCGGCGAAAAACGCCCGGTCGTGGTCTGTCAGCACGGACTGGAGGGAACGCCCATGGACACAATCGCGGGCCCGGAAGCAAAAGGCTTTCGCGCGTACAAGTCGTTTGCTGCAGAGCTGGCGCGGCGCGGGTTCATCGTTTACGCGCCACAGAACCCTTATCGCGGCGGTGATGCCTTTCGAACGCTGCAACGGAAATCCAATTTGCTGGGCAGATCCCTCTTCAGTTATATCATTCCCCAGCACTTGGTCACGTTGCGATGGCTCAGTTCACTTGAGGCCGTCGATGCAAACCGAATTGGCTTTTACGGACTCTCGTATGGTGGCAAGACGGCAGTCCGTGTTCCCCCCATGCTGCCACCCTCCGAAACGGAACCGGGCTATTGCCTTTCGATTTGCAGCGCGGACTTCAACGAATGGGTTGCCAAGAACGCGTCAACGGACGCCCCCTTTAGCTACGTCTGGACGCCTGAGTACGAGATCTTTGAGTGGAACATGGGGCACATTGCGAATTACGCCGAACTCTCAATGCTGATGACACCCCGTCCCTTCATGGTCGAGCGCGGCCACGATGACGGCGTTGGTATCGACGAATGGGTCGCTTGGGAATATGCCAAAGTGCGACGCCATTACAACAAGCTCGGCATCGGCAAACGGACCGAGATTGAATTCTTCGATGGCCCACACACGATCAACGGCAAGGGCACCTACGACTTCTTGCACCGCCATCTGAAATGGCCTCGACGAGCAACCCACGACTAACGTTCGAATCACAGACTTTCCAGGTCGGCCCGCGTGCCTTCGTAGGTTTCACAAAAATCCAGGGCCGCCGGATCTGGTTCCTTGCCCCAATTCTTGCACGCCTGCTGATAGATCTCGGGCCACCAATTCCGATGCTCGGTTAAGCCCTGGTCTCGATAGTCATTCCAATGGCTAAGCACTTTGGACCAACATGCATCACCATAAGCGAGGGCGTGATTCAGTGATTCATAGCGTGGCACATACCACCGCCGGCCGATTTGAGCGTGAAGCACTTCGTCGGCCCAATCAAAGTCTTGAAACAGCGCGGACAAACGATCGCCGCTTTCGGTCGCGACTTCCCATTCATAACGTTTGCCCGTACGTGGCATGAGCCCCTGTTCGATAAAGAACAACACGCCATGTCTTTCGCGCGGGTCAAGCTGAAGATTCAAATTTCGTGACCAAGTGAAGTTGATCGGAATTTGAGTCCAATCGATTCCCTGCGCTACGAAACCGACTTCCCCCATCATCGCGTGTCTCGCTTCGTCCCACAGTTGCCGAGACATTTCCATGTGGAATTCCCACGGCTCTTCATCACGCAATTCCACCAGAATGCTCGCCATCATCTCTGGCACATCAATCTCGCGCAGTCGCTTGTAGTACATCATCAGCGTCTTGTCCTGCGGCGAGAACGCCTCGTCATACAAGAAAGCTTCTGGATTCACGCCTGCATTGAACGGATCCTGAAATCGCTCATCGCGACGTGGCTCCTTTTCGTACCCACCTTCGCTTTCTCGCACCCATGGATCCGGGAGAGGCTCCGAGGAGGGTTTCGCTCCATCAACCAATCCTGCGGCCAATAAACAAGCTAGAAGATGATCCATCCAAGCTTGCCGCGCCGCAGATTGCTGCTGATCTTCCAGGCAGCTGACGGCTTGATCACCAAAGGCCATGACATCGGCGAGTTCAAATTCGATCAATCTTGCCACACGAACGGAAGGTGCATCGGCAAGCGGATGCGCTTGTTCCTTCATTCTAGCGCAAGCGGCCGCAATCGCCGGCAACGTAACCTGGTAGATTCCGACGAGAAAATCCTCGGTCGAAGCAGAAGCGTCGATCTCGTCCATTAACAACGCAAGTCCTGGATGCGGAACTTTATCAAGGCCAAGGGGTGGCTCACGCATTTCCCCTACGCGGCCCCGCACCGAACTCACCTGTTCCGCGCAGATGTAACCATGATGACTGAACGCAGTTTTCAGCTCATAGATCGGCTCACTCGTGATTCGAGCCGTCAACATTTCATGAACGCGGCGAAGCACAAAATGAATCCTCTTCCATCGCCCGACGCTTTCTTCGAGGCTCCAAACACTCTGCGTTGCACGCTCCATTTCGCAGACACCCGCAAGCGGCGGTAGCCCTCGATAGGTTTGATAGCGATCCGATTTCGTCATCTGGTGCTTCCGTAGAGAGGATTCATGGCTGCGTGCACGTTCCAATTTACACCACACCTGACATCACGAATGCGCCGCGTTCTGGGAATGCATCTGCCGACAGCTCATTCCTCGCGAATCGTTTCCGGTTCGTTGTCGAGCGAATCGACCAAGCTTTCCTCAAGATCGATCTCGACGAACTCAGCCTCCTTCGATTCACTCCACTGCACCAAGAACTGCGCCAGCACGGCGGTGATGTTGTCAGTCCCTCCTCCGTCCCGCGCGTCATCAACCAATGAGTTGCACAATGACTCGGCTTGGTCGTCGCCGCCAAGTATCTGCGCAATTCGCTCGTCCGGCACATGCTTGGTTAGCCCGTCACTGCAGATCATCAACTTATCATTCGGCCGAAGCTCATGACGTCCGTAGAGCGGCTCCATATTCGAAGTGCAGCCCAATGCGCTCACAAGCACATTTCGATACCGATGGCTATCGACCTCCGCCGGATCGATCACTCCATTGTCAGCCAACGCCTGCGCAAGCGTTTGATCGTGCGAAAGTAGTTGCAACTGGCCGTCGCGGTACAAATAGGCTCGACTGTCGCCCACATGAATCAGATAGACGGTGGGCCAAACGACCCATGCCATCGTAAGTGTTGTCCCCATCTTTCCCTGCTCGGGATAGAGCTCGGCTGCGTTTCGAATCTGAGCCTGTGAGAACTCCAGCGCAGAGCTCAGTCCCTTGAAAAAATGCGATTCATGGCTGGTGGCACAGGTAATGGGCCAATGCAAGTTGGTCAGTAAATACTGCACAATGCCTTCTACCGCCATCCAACTTGCCCGTTCGCCCCCCGCATAACCACCCATTCCATCGGCAACGATGAACAGCTTCGCCCTCGACCCGCCAGAGAATTGAGTTTGTTTGTCGTACCCCAGACTCGAATGATGGATCTCGATAGATTTCCGCAGGTCCGCAATCAGAAACTGATCCTGATTTGATTCCCTCACGCAGCCGACGTCGGTGCGTCCGAAACAGTCCACTTTGCCTCGCACGATGATGCTCCTCACCTCGAAAGTCAGTCATGTCGTGGCCCGCGTTGGCTCGCACACCGGTGTGCGGAATCAGGCCATTCTTTGCAAACGAATCGCACGGGAAACGGAGTCGCCTGTGCTAACGAACCTGCGATGCAAGTTCCGTTCCACAGTTCCACTCGATCGAAAGCGTTCCGATAGGTTGCACGATAGCCGGCATTTCTCGTGGGCCTGACGAGTCCGACGCACGAGATTCACCCCCCAGGGATCGAATCAGCGTTGGCGAGTTGAGGTGTGCGAATGGGCTGCCTATCATGCGAAGGTCAAAATGTACGCGTGTGCGTTTGAGCTACATCCCCGCGAATCCAATCGATGATGCGAATTCAAATCTGCTGCCTGCTGCTTCCACTCTTTGCATTCTCGATGGAAGCGAGTGGAGATACGAATTGGCCTGAGTTTCGTGGGCCTTCCGGGGATGGCCACGCTCGCGACACCAGTTTGCCGGTTTCCATTGACGAGTCGGTCGTCCAATGGAAGACACCGATCCATGGCAAAGGCTGGTCGTCACCGGTGGTCTGGGGCGACCAGATCTGGCTCACCACGGCAACCGAGGACGGAACCAAGATGTCGTTGCTCTGTGTGGACCGAAACACGGGAAAGGTCACTCAGGACATCGTCTTGCTTGAAAATCAGGAACCAGCGTTCTGCCACCCGATGAACAGCTATGCCACACCAACCCCTGTGGTCACCGAGGGACGAGTCTTCGTCCACTTCGGGAGCTACCTGACCGCTTGCATCGATACGCAAACCGGAAAAGTGATCTGGGAGCGAAAGGATTTGGAATGCGATCACTACCGTGGCCCTGCATCCTCGCCGATTCTTCATGATGGAAAACTCTTCATCGCTTATGACGGCTTCGACGTTCAGTATGTCGTCGCGCTCGATGCGAATGACGGATCGACCATCTGGAAACAAGATCGCAACATTGATTACGGCACTGACAATGGTGACCGTATGAAAGCGTACTGCACCGCCCAGATTATCGACGTCGACGGCAAGGAACAGCTCGTTTACCCATCGGCGTCAGCGACAATCGCCTACGATCCACAAACCGGGTCCCCGTTGTGGACGGTCTACCACGACGGCATGAATGCCTCGGCTCGTCCGCTTCATCACGATGGGCTGGTCTTCATCACCAACGGAAGCGGATCGATGGTAGCCGTGCACCCCAACGGAAGTGGTGACGTGACGGGAACGCACATCGAGTGGTCAGATCGCAAAGGAGTCGCGAAGAAGTCGTCGCAACTCGTGGTAGACGGTCTGTTCTATATGAATAGCGACGACGGGGTCGTGTCTTGCCGCGAGCCCTCGACGGGAGACATCGTTTGGCAAAAACGCGCTGGTGGCGAGTACGCGGCGTCCCCGATCTACGCAGACGGCCGCATCTATTTGTTCAGCATCGAAGGCGACATCTTGACGATCCAACCGGGCGAATCGTTTCAGCTTCTGGCAGAGACAAAACTCGGAGACGGGTTCATGGCATCACCCGCCGTCGTTGGCAATGACTTGATCCTGCGAAGCAAGAGTGACCTGTACTTGATTCGCAAGTGATCCATTCCACTAACACCGGAATCACTTGAGCGATCGAACCGGATGCCCCGCACGCTCTCCGTGCAAATCGCTGACTCTCCATGAGAAAAAAAAGATCCCCGATGCCGAAGACACCGGGGATCATGAGATTCAAAGGGGCCAACACGCCTATTTATCGAATCGATAAATGCTTTCGCCGCGGCTGCTGTTGGTCAGATAGTAAACCTCGCCATTCTGATCTTCTCCGAATGCCAACACGGCGATGCTCTCCGGCACAACTTGCTCATTACGCACGACGCGTCCAGAGTTCGCGTCGTAGGTTAGTGCCCAAACCGTTCCGGTCACGTAGTCAGCGTACAAGTATTTGCCGGTCAATTCTGGCAACCTCGAGCTGTTGACGACACGGCCTCCCGTGATCGACTTTCCGATCTGGTGATCGTATTCCCATACCGGCTCCTTGGCAGCGGAGACACCTTCGACGGCGGGACGATTGCCAAACGCATGCGACCCTTCTCGGCCACTCCATCCGTAGTTGCCACCCTTTTCGATCACAACGACTTCCTCCCACAACTCCTGGCCGACGTCGCCGGCCCACATCGTCCCGGTGTTCTTGTCAAAAGCGATCCGCCAAGGATTGCGAACACCATGCGCGTAAATTTCCGGACGGGCGCCGGAAACATCCACAAAGGGATTGTCTGCAGGAATGCCGTAGTTGTTGCCGTCGGAGGGATGGTCGACGTCGATTCGAAGGATGGACCCAAGCAGCGTGCCAAGATTCTGGCCGTTGCCATGCGGGTCGTTACGATCGCCGCCATCACCTAATCCAATGTAGAGATAACCGTCAGGACCAAATTCAATCGCGCCACCGTTGTGGTTTTGAAACGGCTGTTCGATTTCCATCACCACTTGCTCCGAATCGGGATCCGCTTGATTTGGATCATCCGAAGAGACAGTGAAGCGAGACAGGATCGACTTCGGTTCGGTTGGGTGCGAGTAGTAGACGTAGAAATGACCGTTCTTCTTAAAGTCCGGGTGCATCGCCAAACCAAGCAAACCCTGTTCGTTGGCGCCACGACTTGAAAAGTCTTTCACTTTGCCCCGTAGGTCCAAGAAAAGATGGGACTTTTCAACATCAGGGCGATTCTCGAATGCCCAGATTTCTCCGAATTGCGAAGCTGCAAACAAACGGTTCGTTCCATCTTTGGCATAGGTCAGCTCCATCAAACGGAGCGGCCGAACTTTTCCCGCATCGTTGACCGGTTCCCACTGATCCCACTTGAGGTTCG
>JBPCVD010000341.1:0-13363 GCA_051010815.1 Rubripirellula sp. | reverse complement strand
CGCATTGAGCGAGGGAAACCCGGGCCGCGGTGCCGTCCTATATGCAGCGCCAACCAGCGCCTGTTTATCGTGCCACAAAGTGGGACCACACGGAGGACAAGTCGGGCCTGAACTCAGCGATCTTGGTGTGAAGCAGAAATTGCCACACATTGTTGAGTCCCTGTTTTGGCCACAACGAGTCGTCGCCGACGAGTACAAGTCCATCGCGGTCTTGACGACAGACGGTCAGATCTTTCGAGGCTATCCGCAGGTTGAGGATGATCGCAAGCTAGTCATTCGGGATAGTTCCAACCAGAAGTCGATCACGATTTCACAACAAGACATCGAGGATGTGCAAGAGGTTGGCTCCCTGATGCCAAGCGGATTGTTAGCGACGTTGTCGAATCAAGATAAGTATGACCTGATCGCGTTTCTGGCGGATCTTGGCAAACACGAGCGACTCAGTCCTGAAGGGATCAGGTCGTTGCTGGCCCATTCGCATGGGCATCATCCTCAGACTTTTCCGATGCCAAGGGAACCGCTTGAGCCGGAGCAGTGGCCGAGTTGGCAAGCGAACGTCAACCGCGATCGTGTCTACGATTTCTATGGAAAGCAAGCTCGGCACTTTCGTGATGTCGAACCGGCCCCACACTTGTTGGAGGAATTCCCGGGTCTCGATGGCGGCAAGTTCGGTCATTGGGGAAATCAATCGGAGCCGACCTGGGCTGACGGTCGATGGAATGAAACCGACCTGGGAGATGTCTTGTGTGGGGTGTTCCGGGGACAAGGAGTCCGAACGGCGCGCGGAGTGTGTGTGCGGTTGCGTGGTGAAGAGACACAACTTTCCGTTTGTTTCGATCCAGATTCACTTTCGTACGTCAGAGTGTGGTCCGGTGGCTTCGTCAAATTTTCGACGGTGCGTCACGGTTTCATGCAAGGCTTGCAGCAGGATGGCCCGACGGTTGCGACAAACCCGGGTTCTACCGACGCCGCTTTGCCGGAGGGAACCAGAAAGTACTTGGGCTTCTTTCGGTTCCAGGATCGAATCATCTTTTCCTATCAGATCAATGACGTTGACTATCTGGATTCACCTCGCATCGTCGATGGAGAGTTTCGAAGGGTGGTCGCGCCCCGCGATCAACATCCCGATCGTGACAACCTGGCTGGCGGTTCGAGTCGTTGGCCTGAACGAATTGATGTGCGCGGCGTCTTGGGCGAAGAGGGCCCCTACGCGGTCGATACAATCCCGCTGCCAACGGCGAATCCTTGGAAAGCGTTACTCTACGGCAGCGGCCACGACTTTCTTTCCGATGGATCGGCTGTCCTATGCACAATGCAAGGTGACGTCTGGCGCGCGACGGGGCTCGATTCAGACTTGCAAAACGTTCAATGGCAACGCATTGCATCGGGCTTGTTTCAGCCGTTGGGAATCGTGGTGGATCAAGACCAAATTTTCGTCATGGGACGTGACCAGTTGAGTCGCTTGCACGATCTCAATGGAGACGGCGAAGCGGATTACTACGAGAGTTTCAGCCGAGCGTTGGAAACGTCGACATCGGGCCATGACTTTACCTGCGGTTTATGGCGAGATGCAGAAGGAAGGTTCTATACCGCGTCGGGAAAGCAGGGAGTCATGCGGATCGGAGCCGACGGTCAGAAGGCTGAACGTCTCGCCTACGGGCTCCGGAATTCTGACGGCCTGGGTTTGACGCCCGACGGCCTGGTCACCATTCCTAGTAGCGAAGGTGATTGGATGCCAGCGTCGATGATTGCCGCGGTTCGTCCTGATGGGAAAGCTCTGAATCGACTCAAGGGGAGTACGCCGGACTTTCGGGTGGAGTCGTTTTTCGGTCGGCCCGGAAACGATTTGCAGCAACCTCCCGATCTTCCGATGTTGTACCTACCCCGAGGAGTCGACAATTCGAGTGGTGGACAGGTTTATGTGGACAGCGACCGTTGGGGCCCAATCGAGGGCAGGATGGTGCATCTTTCTTTCGGCGCCGGGCGTGCATTCTTGTTGCTCCGCGACGAGTTCGATGGTTGGATTCAGGGGGCTGCGGTTCCGATCGCGGGAGAGTTTTCATCCGGTGTCCATCGAGGCAAGTTCAACCCTGTCGATGGGCAACTGTATGTCTCGGGGATGGCTGGTTGGGGCACCTACACGACCGACGATGGCTGTTTTCAACGGGTTCGCTACTGCGGAGAGGCAACGCAGTTACCCGTTGGTTTCCACGTCCACGAAAACGGGATTCGAATTCAGTTTGCTCGCAAAATTGACGCCTCGGTGGCGACCCACACGAAACGTCATTTTGCCCAAGCTTGGAACTACCGGTACAGCGGAGCCTACGGATCACCGGAGTATTCATCGCGGCAGTTGGGCCTGCGTGGTCACGATGTGTTGAGGATCGCGTCAGCGTCTGTTTTGAAGGACCAGAAGAGTTTGTTCTTGGAAATCCCTGATCTGCAGCCCGTCAATCAACTTCACTTGTTGGTTCAGTCGGAAGCCGACCAAATGCATGACCTGTTCATGACGATTCATCGACTGGACGAACCGTTTCGAGACTTCGATGCGTTTCAGGAGCGTGACAAAATCGTTTTGCCACACCCGATGCTCGCTGACTTGGCTCGCCCCATCGTGATGAAGCGAAATCCGCACAACAAGGCGATACCGGATGCGAAGTCGATCACCCTGTCGGCTGCTAAGAATCTGATGTTTGATCAGAGTGAAGTGCGTGTGCGTGGCGGACAAGCTATCCAGCTGACATTCAAGAACCCCGATGCCGTCCCGCACAATTGGGCGCTGTTAAAACCGGGGACACTCAAGACAGTGGGTGAGCAGTGCAACCGAATGATCGCCGACCCTCAGGCAGTCGCGTTGCAGTACATCCCGCAAACGAAAGACGTGCTCGCTTACACCGATGTTGTGGAGCCGTACGCTTCACACACGATCTATTTCCGCGTTCCGAAGGAACCCGGGCGCTATCCATACCTTTGCACCTTCCCAGGGCATTGGATGGTGATGAACGGAGTTTTGGTGGTTGAATGATGTGCGAATCAGCAACTGCTTTGGCGAGACTTGCGCACACTTCCCGCAGATTGGTTTCAAAGATGCGATTACTTCTGCTCGTTGCATTGTTCGCCAGTATTTCTGATTGGATTTGCCCCCAGGAGTCTTCGGCTCAGGAATGCACTGTGAAGGTTAGCGTCGTGGACGCCGATTCCGAGCAACCCATTGAGTGCCGGATCTATCTAACCGCTGAGAATGGCGAGCCCTATTACTTCCAAAGCACGGCTGAAGAAGGTTCTGCGTTTCGATACGAAAACCAGAATTGGTTGAACGAGCAGTCCATCGAGTATCACACGACAGTCTCAGCTCATCCATGTGAGTCGGTCGTTCCGCCTGGACAGTATCGATTGGTTGTCGAACGAGGGAAGACGTACTTTCCGCACGAGCAGGAATTGACCCTGACGGAGGACGGTATGGAGGTGTTGGTGCGGCTGAAACGCTGGCTCAACATGTCCGAGCGAGGTTGGTATTCCGGTGACACCCATCTCCATCGAGAGTTGCATGAATTGCGCAACATTGTGCTTGCTGAAGACTTGAATGTTGTCTTTCCACTGACCAACTGGGTAACGTTCTCCGACACTCCACCTTCGGCGGGGGATAAGAACCTCGACGTGAATCTTCCCAACCGTTTGATTGCGGTTGACGACGAGCATGTGATCTGGCCTCGAAATACAGAGTACGAGATTTTCACGGTTGGGAAGCAGCGGCACACGCTCGGTGCGCTCTTTGTGTTGGGACACGAGGGTGCGTTGCAGCAAACCGTGCCGCCCTGGAAACCGGTCATCGATGCCGCGGTCCAAGCCGATCCCAATGTTCTGTTTGACATGGACAAATTGGCGTGGCCCTTCGCGATGACACTGCCGGTACTGGCTCCAAGCTCGACGTACGAGCTAGCCAACAACCACATGTGGCGTACTGAGTTTGCATTTCGAGAGTGGTACACTCCCACGCCACCCTTTATCGCGCCCCCGTTTGGTGCGACCGAAGGCGGGGAGAGTGAATGGATCGACTTCACGCTTGGCATGTATTACGCACTCTTGAATTGTGGATTTCAACTTCCACCGTCGGCTGGAACCGCCAATGGAGTGCATCCGGTTCCCGCAGGTTTTGGTCGGGTCTATGTGAATCTGCCGGATGGATTCAACTATGAATCGTGGCGAAAAGGGCTACGGGAGGGTCGATCGTTTGTCACCACGGGACCCATGTTGTTTGCCACCGCCGCCGACAAGCCAGCAGGCCATGAGTTCGAATTTGCAACGCCGGAAGACGTGGGCGATGGACTTCTGATCCGGGTCGAGGTTGTTTCAGAGACTCCGGTAACCTTTGGCGAAATCCTGATCAACGGGCGTGCCGAGCACCTGATTCGCGCTCGGCAGGAACGGACCGAGGCGGGCGCTTATCGCGCAGTGATCGAGCAGAAGATTAAGCCGAATCGAAGCGGTTGGTTTGCGGTTCGGTTCTTCGAGGATCGACCGAAGGGTCGCGTACGGTTTGCGCATTCGGCTCCCTGGTCCGTGAAGGTGGGTGACCAACCGACCGCACCGAGTCGCGAGGAACGCGACTACCTCGTGGATCGCATGCGAACGGAGATGCAGCGAAGTCGAGGTATCGTTTCGGAGGCAGGCATGGCCGAGTATCAGGAGGCGTTGGAATTCTATCAGTCGTTATCCATCGCAGATGACTCACTGACGGTCGCCAGCAACTCGCGGCCGTTGACGGACGACAGCCGCCAGCGTTGGCTTGAGAATATGGTTGGGCAACATCGTTTCACGGCCGACGAGGTACGTCATGCGACGGGCATGACGATCGACGAGGCTCGACAAGCGATTCGCCCACTGCAGGACGTTGAGCAAACTGAGGAGACGGGGCGAATACGCGTGCTTCCCTATCCCGGCGGACGTCATCCCAGGCGGGGGTTCCTGGAGGGCGCGATCGATCCTCAGCGGGAGACGAAGGTCAGTGTATTTCCGCCTTGGGCTGACGGAGGATACGCCGTAGTGGATGTGCCCGAAGCGATCTTTTCGAATTTGGGACTGACCTATCTGGCTCACACGCATGTGCCCACGATTTGGAGTGATCAGTCGGTTCGGCTCCCCAAGCTTGAATGGCAAGACGTCGATGGCGTTCTGTCGATGGAGCGGGAACTGCCCAATGGGATCGCTTTTGGCTCACATGTGCGTATCGTTCGGGACGGCCCAACGGAAGCGGTGGCGATGGACATGTGGTTGCGAAATGGGACCCCCGATCCGCTGTCCGGACTTCGATCGCAGGTTTGTGTGATGTTGAAGGGATTGATTGGATTCAATTCGCTTCGGCGGCGTCCAGAGAAGGTCCTGGGTCCGTTCGCGGCCGTGAAATCGGACAAAGGTGACCGCTGGGTCATCACGGCGTGGCAACCACTTCACCGGGCTTGGACGAATCCACCCGTTCCCTGTTTGCATTCGGATCCGATCTTTCCGGATTGTCCTGCAGGCCAGACCGTCCATGTGCGTGGCGGACTCTGGTTCTATGAGGGACAAGCCATTGAATCGGAGCTTCAGCGTCTGAAAGAGTCGGTGGTGTGGCAATAAGGGTGTCGTCAGGTGTCCTGGCTTGCGCGGTGTGATGTGGGTGTTAAGATCTAGCGATCGTTGATTCGTCTCGTCGCCGTGAACTCGGGCGTCGTCCGCTTACATCGCGCGTATTCTGTCGCGGGAGTCCTGCATTGGCCCTCAAACCCAACCGAATCTACCAAGGCAACTGCATCGAGAAGTTGCGGCAGCTGGAGCCTGGATCGGCCGATCTGGTGTTCGCCGATCCACCGTTCAATATCGGTTATGAGTACGACGTTTATGATGACCAGCGGACGACCACTGATTATCTAGAATTCTGTGAGGCCTGGATTCGCGAGGTTCACAGCGCTCTGAAACCGGATGGCACTTTCTGGTTGGCGATTGGCGATGAATATGCTGCCGAGCTGAAAGTGCTTTCGCAACGTCTGGGGTTTCATACGCGTAGTTGGGTGATTTGGTACTACACCTTCGGTGTCAATTGCGTTCGTGGTTTCAGTCGATCACACACGCATCTATTCCACTTTGTGAAAGACCCTGAGCACTTCACGTTCAATGGCGAGAACCCTGCGGTTCGTGTCGCCTCGGCCAGGCAGTTGGTGTACGCGGACAGCCGCGCCAGTACGAAAGGACGACTGCCGGATAACACCTGGATCTTGCGGCCTCAAGATGCGCCACCGCCAGCGTTCACTCCGTCACACGACACTTGGTTCTACTCTCGTGTCGCCGGTACGTTCAAAGAGCGAGAGGGATTCCACGGCTGCCAGATGCCCGAACAGCTTCTGGGAAGAATCATCCGTGTGTCGAGTAATCCGGGCGACTTGGTGGTGGATCCCTTTGGGGGTAGCGGTACGACCTTGGCCGTCGCGAAGAAGCTAGGACGACAATGGATCGGCACGGAATTGTCCAAGGAGTACGTCGGGAAAATTAAGGGCCGGTTAGACAAGTGCGAGGTCGGTGATTTACTCGACGGGCCGGAAGATCCGCTTCGAAGCGCACCCACCACATCGAGAGGAAAGAAGCGGACACAGTTCAAGAACGGTCGGCCCGTGATCACGCTCGACAAGAAGTCAGAGGCGGCGGTGATCAAAGCGTTCAAGAGTGCATCCAAAGGACACTCCACAGACTACTTGTTGTGCGATCTTGAGCTGGGAAAGGCATTCGTGAAAGAATGTCGATCACGGTCCATTCCTGGCGATCCGAGAATGTGGAACTCGTTTTTGTTGCGAATACGCAAGTCAGGCAAACTCCCCAAATCAACCAATCCGGGTCGGCGTTTGTCCTATGCAGACATGGACCCGTATAGTGACGCCAGCGAAGCCGCAATGAAGCTGATCGGCCTCGATTACGGAATGACACTTGATGAATTGTTGTGTAGTCCGCAGGCGGCGTCTGAGTTCGATCAACTTGCGTCACAACTCGCTCCGGGCTACTCCTCCTTTGAATATCGATGGGCCGCATTAGCGCTGCGAAAACGAGCTGGCACGAAGCGGCTGAAGAGATTTGCCGCCGACCAGCAGGAACATTGGCGGCAACAACGAACGCCAACACGCCGGTTGATAGAGGACTGCCTGAAGGCGAAGTACGAGTGTCCCGGCGTCTACGTGGTCTTGGATGACGATGCAACGCTTTATGTCGGCGCAACTCGCAATGTTCGTGACCGTTTAGAAAAGTTGCTCAACACCGAGTCATGGATGAAGTTTGCACCGACTGCCGTTCGTGTATGGCCCGTGGAAAACGAACAAGAACAATTCGGTTTGCGGTCCTATCTGGTCAACAAAGACAAGCCACTGCTGAATTCTGACTATCTTCAGCAAGGGTAAGAATCCCTGTCCCGGCAATCATCTCATTTCAATGGTGTGCAAGCATGTTCGAACCGCTTCAGGGCCTGATCGCCGCTACCGTCACGCCGCTACAAGCGAATGGTGCGGTCGATCTTGACGCCATTGGCCCGATGATCGATCAGCTGATCGCATCTGGGGTTAGCGGATTGTACGTCTGTGGCAGCACTGGCGAAGGGATGTCACTGACTTGTGATGAGCGTAAGTTGGTCGTCGAGACCAGCGTGAAAGCGACGGCCGGACGCGTTCCCGTGATCGTGCAGACAGGACACAACAGCCTTTCCGACGCGACCGCATTAGCAGCACATGCCGCGATGTGTGGCGCGGATGTTGTTTCTGCGACCTGCCCGTCTTACTTCAAGGTGGACGACACGTCGAACTTGATTCGCTGCATGGACGAGATTGCGGCTGGGGCGCGGGAGCTTCCCTTTTACTACTATCACATTCCTGGTTTGACGGGCTCGCAAATCGATGTGGTTGAGTTCCTCAGACATGGACGCGAGGCGATCCCGAATCTTGCGGGATTGAAGTACACCAATACGTTAGTTCACGAGTTTCAAACATGCCAGCATGTCGAAGACGGTGGTTTTGACATCGTCTGGGGATGTGATGAAATGCTGTTGTCGGCATTCGCAAGTGGTGCCTCTGCAGCAATTGGTAGCACGTACAACATTGCGGCTCCGCTGTATCGAAAAATCATCGATGCGGTCGCTGCCAACGAATGGTCCGAGGCGAGGCGGCTTCAATACCATTCCGTGGCAATGGTGAACGTGATGAAGTCGTACTCCTTTCATGGCGCGCTCAAGGCGATCATGTCAATGTTGGGGATGCCGGGCGGACCGTGTCGATTGCCGATCACGAATATCTCCGCGGCGGAAACCGAGTCGTTGCGACGCGAGCTCTTCGAGATCGGCTTTTTCGATTGGTGTGGACATGAGCCCCGGACAACCGAGTAAATCATGCGCGGCGTAATTCTGGTGGTCGCGGCGTTTCTATCGTGCAGCAGCACGATGGCGCAAACGCAGGTTTCGGACATGCTTGCCTGGAGCGAGTTGCCAGATTTGCCGAACTCTTTGGGTGTCGCGGGGCCGTTTGTCGGTGTGCATGACAATGGTTTGATCGTGGCGGGCGGCGCCAATTTCCCCACCCCTGTATGGGATACTGAGAAGGTTTGGCACGACGATGTTTACGTGCTGCGGCGCAGTGGGGATCAATACGAATGGCTAGAGTGCGGTGCGCTTCCGCGTCCACTTGCCTATGGCGCCTCCGTCTCGACCTCCAAGGGTGTGCTTTGTATTGGGGGAAACGATCGCGAAGAAACGTTTCGAGACGTATTCATGATGCGATTCGATTCACAGCGCGGTCAGGTCACCTTTGTCGACTATCCGCCGCTTCCCGCACCATGCGCGTTCGGCGCTGCCGCGCTGATCGGGAACGTGGTTTACATGGCTGGCGGTCAAAGCGGGTCGGCGTTGGATTCGGCCTTGAACAGTCTTTGGTCTCTTGACCTTGAGCAAAGCGATCAAGCAGGTTTTGCGTGGCGACAACACGATCCCTGTCCGGGTCCCACGCGTGCCTTGAATCTGACAGTTGCACAGCACGACGGATACGAAACGTCGCTGTACGTGATGAGTGGGCGTCGGCAACAGGGCGAACAGGTTCAATTCCTGAAGGACGTCTGGCAATATCGTCCGTCAACCGAGTCGTGGCGAAGACGAGCAGACGTGCCTCAGTGTGTGATGGCCGGTACCGCAATCGCGTCGGGACAAAGTCATGTCTTTGTATTGGGTGGAGCCGACGGGTCTCTCTTTCAACGTACGGACGAACTCCGCGATCAGCATCCAGGATTTCCCAAGCTGGCTTGGGCGTACCACACGATCACGGATACCTGGACCTCGGCAGGCCAGACTCCACAGAATCAGGTCACAACGATTGCGGTTCGCTGGGACGGAGACATCGTCATCCCAAGTGGTGAGATTCGACCGCGAGTGCGGACGCCCAAGGTGTGGAAGGTCGCACCTGTCGCAAAGCCGCGTGGGTTTGGGGTGATCAACTACACGGTGTTGGTTGGCTACTTGTTCAGCATGCTTGCAATTGGCGTTTACTTTGCGAAGAAAAACCGAAGCACGGACGACTACTTTCGCGGGGGTAAAAATATTGTGTGGTGGGCAGCGGGATGCAGCATTTTTGCCACGATGCTCAGTTCGTTAACCTTCACGGGGGTGCCGTCCAAGGCCTTCGCGCAAGATTGGGTTTACGCGGTTGGCAATCTGATGATTCCTGTCGTTGCCGTGGTGGCCGTCTACGTTGCCCTTCCCTTTTATCGACGAATAGATGCCACCAGCGCCTACGAGTATTTGGAGAAGCGATTCAATCGTTCTGTGCGTTTGTTTGGCAGTGCAAGCTTCACGTTGTTCCATATCTTTCGAATGGCGGTGGTGATGTCGCTGACCGGTTTGGCGCTTGCGGTTGCGACGCCGTTGACGCCGAGTCAGTCGGTTCTGGTGATGGGAATCCTCAGCATTGCCTATTGCACCATGGGCGGTATCGAAGCGGTGATCTGGACCGACACCGTGCAAACGGTTGTCCTGCTGGGTGGCGCGGCTATTGCGCTGTTGATTTTGATCGCGGGCATCGACGGTGGATGGCAGGGATTCATTGACACTGCCAACGATGCTGACAAATTTTCGTTGGCCAACTTGCATTGGGATGCAACCAGTGCCCAAATCGCTTTGTGGGTCATTGTGATTGGCGGAATCGCTCAGAATGTATCGTCCTACACAGCCGATCAAGCGGTCGTTCAACGCTACATGACGACAGAAACCCAGCAATTGGCCGCGCGGTCGATATGGACAAATGCGATCCTGGCGATTCCTGCGACCTTGCTCTTCTTTGGAATGGGGACGGCATTGCATGCGTTTTACCGGTCTCACCCCGAGAAGCTTGATCCCACCACGACGACCGATCAGATCTTTCCGTTGTTCATTGCTCAGGAGATGCCGGTGGGTTTGGCCGGTCTAATCGTGGCGGGTGTGTTTGCTGCTGCCCAGTCGACGGTTTCTACCAGCATGAACTCGACATCGACGACGATCGTTACGGACTTCTTACGACCCCTGAGCGTTTGCAAGACCGATCGAGGCTATCTTCGCGCGGCACGGATCCTGACCTTCGCGATTGGCGTCATCGGAACGATGATCGGCTTGCTGTTTGTCGACCCCGACATCAAGTCGCTGTTCGATCAGTTCATCAAGGTGATCGGGTTGTTCATGGGCGTGCTTGGAGGCCTGTTCGTGTTGGGGGCAATGACGAAACGTGCAAACGGGACCGGCGCGCTTGTGGGCGCCGTTGTGGGAGCCTTAGCGATGTACTTGGTTTGGAAGTACACGTCGATCAACGGCTACCTCTATACCGCGATTGGGATTTCGGTTTGCTTCGTGGTTGGGTACGCCGTCAGTCTTGGCGTCCCCGCTCCCCGGCGCGATCTTACAGGCCTGACGATCTATACGCTGTTCGATCGATCGACGGAGCCCGATAGCTCGGAGACTTCCGCATGAAGGGGCCATCGTTGGAGGGTTTCGATTCGATCTACCTGGATGGCTTGCTGAACGACACGCTTCCATTTTGGTTGCGTCATTGTGTTGATCGACAGCACGGTGGATTCATGATGGCGGTAGACCGAACGGGATCGGTAGTCGACACCGACAAAGGAGTTTGGCAGCAAGGTCGATTCACGTGGTTGCTGTCCGAGTTGTACAACACGCTTGAACCGAGAGACGAATGGGTGGAGTTGGCATTGCATGGTGCTGAGTTTCTAAAGCAGCATTGTTTTGACCCAGCGGATGGTCGGATGTGGTTCCATGTGACGCGTGAGGGCGAGCCGATTCGAAAACGGCGATACGCGTTCAGTGAGAGCTTTGCGGCGATCGCTTTTGGTGAGTTGGCCAAAGCCACCGGGGATGCGAATCTTGCGAGTCTCGCTCGAACAGCCTTCCAACGGTTTGTCGATCACAACCTTCATCCTCAGGACACATCGCCCAAGTTCACCAATACACGACCCACTCGAGGAATCGGGTTTCCGATGATCACGATCGCGACCGCGCAGGAATTGCGGGATTCCGTTGGATTGGAGGAGGCGGATCACTGGATCGACCGAAGCATCGACACGATTCGTGAGTTTCACTTCAAGCCTGAAATTCAGTGCGTGATGGAAACCGTCGGAATCGATGGTCAGATCCTCGACCACTTCGACGGACGGACGCTGAATCCGGGGCACGCGATCGAGGGTGCTTGGTTCATACTCTGGGAGGGCATGCAACGCGGGGATTCGTCACTGATCGAGATGGGATGTCAGATGCTCGATTGGATGTGGCAGCGGGGTTGGGATGACGTTTATGGCGGCATTCTCTATTTCGTTGATCTCAATGGCGGGCCTGTACAGGAGTACTGGCATGACATGAAATTCTGGTGGCCTCAGTGTGAGACGATCATTGCGACTCTGTTGGCGTACCGGATCACGGGTGACTCCAAGTACGCCGAATGGCACCGCCTGATTCACGATTGGGCGTACCGGCACTTTCCTGATCAGGAGCATGGCGAGTGGTTCGGCTATCTCGATCGCACGGGAAGAGTGACCTCGCCGCTGAAGGGCAACCTGTGGAAGGGGCCCTTTCACCTACCCAGAATGCAGCTTTTTTGCTCGCGAATCCTGTCGATGTAGCAGCTCGATTCGGGGGTTTGACGACGTCAAATCTTCGAAAACGGGATCAGCCTTCCCAATTTTCGTCGCTCTCTGTTTACAATTCGTTCGAGCGCACGGGTTTTCCCTTCCCTCCCTTTATCACCAAACCTACCCCCATAGAGGATGTACATGACGCAAAACGATTCCAATCGGCGAACGTTTATCAAATCGTCAACGGCGGCTGCAGCCGGCGCCGCGCTGACCAGCACCGTCGCCAAGACGGCCCACGCCGCCGGAAGTGACACGATTCGTTTCGTGTTGATCGGTTGTGGTGGCCGTGGCAGCGGAGCAGCTGCTCAGATCATGAACACCAAGGGCAATGTCAAGCTTGTTGCAGCAGCTGATCCTTTCGAGGAGAAAGCAAAAGGCGCTCTCAAGCGATTGAGCAAGGGTGACAACAAAGACAAGGTTGACGTGCCGGACGAGCGGATCTTCGGCGGCCTGGATGGCTACAAGAAAGCGATCGATGTCGATTGTGACTTGGTCGTGATCGCAACTCCGCCCGGCTACAAGCCGCAGCAGTTCGAATACGCCGTCAACAAGGGACGTCACGTCTTCATGGAGAAGCCTGTCGCGTCGGACGCGGTCGGTATTCGTCGCGTTCTTGACGCGGTCGAAGCCTCCAAGAAGAAGAACCTGATGGTCGCGATTGGATTGCAACGACGTCACGAGCCTCGCTACATCGAGACGATTGATCGTCTTCATGAGGGTGCGATTGGTGACATCATCACGCTTCGCGTCTATTGGAATGGTGGCGGTATCTGGTATCGCAACCGTACGGACGATATGTCGGAAATGGCATTCCAGACCAACAACTGGTACCACTTCAATTGGTTGTCCGGTGACCAGATTTGCGAACAGCACATTCACAACCTGGATGTTGGTTGCTGGGTCAAGGGTGAGTATCCCGTCGAGTGCAACGGCATGGGCGGTCACGAAATGCGAATGGACGGCGATGCGTCGAAGTCGCAAATCTTTGACCACACATTCTGTGAGTACACGTTTGCCGATGGCAGCAAGATGTTCAGCCAAGGTCGTCACTTGCGAAACGCGTGGAACCACGTCGGTGAAGCGGTTCACGGCAGCAAAGGAACGTCTGATCCGTCCGGATCGATCTCCGGCGCGACCAACTGGACCTACGAGGGCGAGAAGCCGAATGGTCACCAGCAAGAGCAGCACGATCTGATCG
>JBPCVD010000340.1:0-7565 GCA_051010815.1 Rubripirellula sp. | reverse complement strand
CGATTTCTGATGCAGACATTGCGAATCGAAGATCAGCAATCGCAAACGGACGATGTTGAAAAACTGCACGGCTATCTTGAAAGTGTCACACGCATCAAGCAGCAGGCTTTGAAAGAGCTGACGGAAGAGGACCTCCGAGCGAACCAGGAGTTCTCGATCTTTTTGGATCAATGTTCCCACTTGATCGGCAGGATGCAGTGGAAGATCCTGTCTCAGCAGACGAGCAGAACAGACGCCTGAAGACATCAGGCCTGTCTATTCGCGAAATGCTTGACTGCAAATGATCAATTCGACAAGGTCACGTAGGCCGTGGCCACGCATCGCAAGTGTTTCGGTAATGGCATCGATTTGTGGGCGATCGCGCAGGTTCAATTCTCTGCCAAGTGCGTACGTCAACATCTTCTCGGTGAGACACTGTGCGAATTGGCTCTTTCGTTGAATCAGACGCTGCTTCAGTTCCGCAACGTCTTCGAAAGTCTCACCGGTCGCGAGTTGGCCGAAGGTTTCCACTTTCTTCGCAGGTTTCCTTGCGTTATCGCGGTAGACGCTTCGGAAAGAGCCGACTGGATCAAAACTCTCCAAGGCGAATCCGATCGGGTCAATCTTTCGATGACACTCGGCGCAAGTTGCGATCTTGCGATGTTTCGCGAGCTGCTCTCGAATCGTCGTGGCACCTCGAATGTCAGGCTCGAGCGGTTCGACGTCAGGGGGCGGAGGTGAAGGAGGGGTTCCAAGGATGTTCTCAAGGACCCAAATTCCACGAATCACCGGTGAGGTCTCCACGCCGTTGGAAGTGGCTGTCAATACACTCGCTTGACCTAGGAGTCCGCCGCGAGGTGAGTTGGCCGGGAGTGATACCTTGCGAAACTCGTCACCCACGATACCTGGAATGCCATAGTGGTCCGCCAGGTAGCGATTCAAGAAAGTGAAATCGGCGTCGATGAAATGTTCGATGCTTCGATTGTTCAGCAGCACGTCCGCGAAAAACAGTTGGCTTTCCCTCTTCATCAAGGGCTGCAGCTGCCGCTTGTAGAAGTTGGTGAACTTGAGCGTATCAGGGGGCATCGAGCCAAGTTCGTTCAAGCGAAGCCAGCTATCGGTGAAATGTTGTGTGAACGCTTTTGCTCTCGGGTCCTTCAACATTCGAGCGATTTGAGCGACGAGGATTTCAGGATGATCAAGTTCTTCTTTGGCCGCGAGTCGAAGGAGTTCGTCATCCGGCATCGAGCTCCACAGAAAGTACGACATGCGAGAGGCGAGTTGGTATTGGCGGTGTAGAGACTGGCTTTCGTCACCGGGGCTTTCGTCACCGGGCATTTCGATGAATAGGAAACTTGAGGAGCAGAGAATTGCTTTGAACGTCGTTAAGACAGCTGTCTCCTTCGTTTCACCCCGTTGCAGTCGGGTCCGCATGAAGTCCAGGTATCGGTTCACTTCCGAATCAAGGGGTGGGCGGCGAAAGGCTCGCAACATGAATCGTCGGATCACCGTTTCACGATCCATCACGCTGGTGGTCGGGTGGTTGCCGAAGAGTGCGGAGCGGCTCGTTGCTTCGATTGGATTCGGGTCAGGGCCCTCTAGTTCCATCCAGTGGATCCGCATCCGTGGACCCTCATAAACGTCTGACATGTAGCGATCTTTTTTCTCTGCAGGTGTGCGGTCAGTGCCGCTTCGCCAGTTACTCGGCAACACGTCTGCGTGGTACCTCGGAGCAACCTTGGACAGGATCGACTTGATTGGCTGCGGACCGTTGATGTACCTCAGCACGGGCACGAATCCTTTGTCCATCCACGTGCGAATCTCGTAGACATCAGCTTGATGGTCACTCAAGGGAATGACGGAAAGACTTCGGTCGGTCACGTTTCCGGACAACCGACCTCCCACTCGTGGATCCGCCACCAACACCTCCATCTTGATCGGTTCGGTCCGGTCAATGCCCAGGAGCTTGGGCTCGTAGGGATGTTCCCGGTTAATCCCCTCCGCCTTGATTCGAATCGTGTAGTAGCCGTCAGCCGGCACGCCCGAGAAATTCTCTGCAACGACACGGTCCGATTTGCGATCTCCGTGGGCGACGTCGACATGAGTTCCGTCGACGTTGACCTGAAAACTAATCTGAGGTCGAAAATGGAACTTGCGATCGCACATGTCGTTGGGAAGGAACCTCTCGTGAACCGTCTCCGATGTCGCATTGACGCCGGATGCCTTGTCGATCGCGACAGAGGCTGCCTCCAAGTAGCGTTTCAGCAGAAAGTCGGAGAGCACCAATTGCTCGCCGATGTTTTCAAATCCCTCCAGTCGTTCGTCAGACGGAAACGAAGTCGTGGGGTCAAACGATTCGACGTTGACGCCACACAGATCCCGGATGGTGTATCGATACTCGTAGCGATTCAGCCGGCGAAATCGCGTGCTGCCAACGTCGGTTTGCTGTTCATAGGCCGCATCGAGCTGTCGAGTCAGTTCGGCGACAAAATTTGTGATCTCGACCTCGGGTACCGCTGGTTCACCGGCTGGCGGCATGTCCCCGAGGTTGATCGCGTCGAGAATTTCCTGCCACTGCCCCAGAACTTCGTGGGTCGCCAATGAAGTTTGGATGGAATCGAAACGCCGGTCACCCTTTTGCCGCTCCTCCCCATGGCACCGACTGCAATGGTTCTTCAAGAACCCTTTTAAGTCGACTTCGGATTCCTTCGGCTGCGCGTGAAGTGAACTCGCCACGACAATCATCGCAATGAAAACGACGCTCGCAGGTGCGGAAGGGAATGCGGCGCTGACCAATCGGCTCATCGTCCACCATTTCGATGCGAGTGTTTTCATCAGCTCAGTCCCGGCAACGAACCGTTGGCGGTTCCAAACCGATCTGTTTCTAGCCCGAAACGCTGAAGCATCGAAACGAACAGATTGCACGCAGGTGTCTGATGCCCGTTGGTCTTCGGATAAGACTTGTGTTCGCCGTGTGCGAAGCCTCCTCCAGCTAGAACCAACGGTAGGTTTCGATTGGAATGCGAATTTGCATTGCCCAGGCCGCTGCCAAGAAGCACCATCGTATGATCGAGCAAGGAAGAATCGGACGAGGCTTGTGATCGCTTCAAACTTTCCACGAAACTGGCGAATTGCGACGTGTGGAAGGTTTCAATTATCGAAAGCTGCTTGAGCTTGGCCTCGTTAAGACCATGGTGCGTAATGTCGTGATACCCCTTCGTAACTCCCGGTAATCCTGAACTCCCGCCCCAGCCATTGACGGCCAGCGAGATCACTCGCGTGGAATCCGTTTGCAAAGCAAGTTTCATGAGTTGGTAAAAGAGTGGCGTTTCACCGTAGAAGTTTGTTGGCAACTGTTCCGGAAGTCGGTATCCCGTTTTTGGTTTAGCCTTTTGCAGCCATGCTTCCGACTGTCGGAGTTGTTTCTCTACTTCACGAATCGACGTCAAGTATTCGTCAAGCTTGCTGAGATCATCGTGACTAATCCGTTTGCGTAGTGCCGCGGCCTCGTCTTGAACGACATCGAGAATACTGTGACTCACTTCGAAGGAATCCGACAACTGCTTCCGTTTCGACTTTTGCGTTTCGAGAAAGAGCGCATCGAACACCGTTTGAAGATTGGTGATCGGCGGTATCGCAACGCCATTTCGAGTCCATGAGATGCCGCCACCTCCCAGGCCCAACTGCAATGAGGGAAATCGAGATTTTGCCCCGACGAATTCGACGGCCTTTTGGTCAACCGTGATGTTTCCTTCCGGTTGGGCGTTGGCTTGGTCCGAACGGATGCCCGACAGAAACGTATGTGTTGCGTAGTGACCGCCACTGACCCCGGGGTGATCCAGTCCCGAAAAGACTGTGTAATCATCTTTCAGTGAAGCCAGAGGCTCAAGCAATCGCGGCAATTGGTAATTGCGTCCCGTTTCCTCCGGGAAAAAATCGGTCGGATGAAGGCCGTACTCCAGGCCGACGCAGACCATCCGCATCGGCGCCGCCGTCGGCCGCGCACCGGCGAATGAATGTGTTGGACTCGCGAGTGACTCCAAGAATGGAAGCGTGATGGCAACTCCGCTGCCGGTCAGCATCTTGCGTCGATTGACTCGCTCTTTGCCTATGTGCAATGCATCCGCTCCGCATTCCGATGAAATTGATGTAATGGCCGATTCAAAAGCTAACGTGACCTTGTCAAGAATCGCGTTCGACTTGTTTCCGGTTGCGTCCTTGATTCGAATCTCAAACTGAAATCCGTGGCCGCTCGGCAACTTGGACAGATCCGGTCGTGCGGGGAATCAAGCGACGTGTTTGGCGAACCCCATCGCCTGATTCGTGGACCCTGAGTTGTAGCCAATTATAGGCCGGACGGAAGCAAACTGCGCAGCGGCGGACACTGGATGCTTCTTCACTTCTGTGGCTGGTACGCCCGCTTGATCGAGGGCGATGATTTTCGATTCGTGTCGGTAATTAGGGCGAGTGGAGGGGGCATGTCCCGGCAGGAAGACCGCGTGGCAGATCGCTCTCAGGTTGAGTTATCGATAGTGAACGATAAAATCTGATGGAGCGTCGATCGTCATCCGTTGCTCGCGCCGGTGCTCTGTGTCCCAAGGAAAGCCCACTATGCTCACGCCTTTTCACATCGCGTTTCAGGTTCGAGATATCGATGAAGCTCGCGAGTTTTACGGAACCAAAATGGGGCTACCGGAGGGGCGTAGTGACGCGATGTGGATCGACTTCGACATGTTTGGTCATCAGGTCGTTGCACATCTGAATCCAATGTTGGGGCCAGCGGGAAAAGTCGCCAATCACTGCAACCCCGTCGATGATCATGCGGTTCCTGTTCCGCATTTTGGCGTCGTTCTGGAAGTCGAGGTGTGGAAAGAGTTATCGGAGCGTGTTCGCACCTTTGTCGATGACTTTATCATCGAGCCGTACGTTCGATTTGAGGGACAACCGGGCGAGCAGTACACAATGTTCTTCGAAGACCCCAGCGGCAATGCATTAGAATTCAAAGCCTTTGCTGATATCGAATCCCAATTGTTCGCCAACACACCGAAGGCTTAGGCATGAGAGCCTGCACACGTCAAAGCTCCCGTTGCAGTCAACTTGCGTTCTTGTGGTGGGCCGTCAGCTTGTGCTCGTTGCCAGCGGTTGCACTGGGTGAAAATCCGAAGTCGATTGGTGAAGGGGCTGTCGGTGCCAGGGTTCTTGGCGTGGGGCAGTCGTGGCAAACTCGGTTCTACGTGAACGACTCTGGCGTTGCAGGTCCGACGGTGATCGTGACCGGCGGCGTCCATGGGAACGAGCCAGCGGGTTCCGCGGCTGCGGACCAAATTCGACATTGGCCGATCGTGCGTGGGAAGCTCAAATCCATGTACTATCGCGGCAAAACCACGACGGTGAAGATGCAGTTCACGGAACATGGACGAGGAATATTCGCAGACGTTCCAGAAAGCTGCGAAGTCAGCTATCACAATGGCCCCATTGTGTCGCCGAGGAACGATCCCGAACTGTCGGCCTACACCCCGCTCGCATTTTTTCGATCCGAGCAGGTGTTGTACCCGCCGCAGAAGGGCACAATGATCAACACGCCCGCGATTGTCAGCGGAGACTTCGGTCATGGCAAAGTGATTTCCATCAGCCCACACTGTGAAGCGACCAAAGGGCTCGAGAGCATCGTGGTCACTGCTGCTCAGGCAGTGGCAAGCAAGTAGGTCCGATTTGTGGGACGCTACGTGCTGCAGATAGTGCCAAGCACGTCCTTCAATTCGCTTGAATAAGAGCACACGAATGTCGTCCCCCGATGCCAGCGAGAATCAATCGTCGAGTCAATCAGACGGCGACTCATCGCGGTCAGTGCAAAGACGGGTCAGTGTCGATGTCTTGCGTGGCATGGTGATGTTCCTGATGCTTGCGGAGCTGATGCATCTATTCGACCTCGCCAGTGCCTTTCCCAACAGCCGTGTTTTGGAATGGCTTCGGTTTCATACGACGCATGTCGCGTGGGAAGGCTGTTCGCTACACGATCTCATTCAGCCGGCGTTCACGTTTCTGGTAGGCGTTTCGATGCCGTTCTCGATTGCCAGCCGGCTGAAGCGAGGTGGTTCAACCACGCGTCTCCTGCTGCATGCCGCATGGCGATCGTTCCTTTTGATCGTCATCGGAATCATCCTTCGGTCTTTGGACCAAGATCGCACGTATTTCACGTTCGAGGATACGCTGACACAAATCGGCATGGGCTACTTTTTCGTGTTCTTGATCGCGCTTGCGCCGCGGTGGGTTCACTATGTCTCTGCTGCCGTGGTTCTCATTGGATTTTGGCTGGCGTTTGCGTTGTCACCACCTCCGGCAGCAGATTTTGACTACGCGTCGGTGGGTGTGGCGGAAGGCTGGCCCCACCACCAAGAAGGGCTGGCATCCCGATGGAATAAGAACAGCAATCTTTCGTGGAAAGCGGATCAGTGGTTCTTGAATCTGTTCCCCAGGGAAGAGCGCTTTGAGTTTAATGAAGGCGGATACTCGACGCTTTCGTTCGTGCCGACGGCCGTCACCATGCTGTTTGGGCTGATCGCCGGAGTGTGGTTGCGAGATCTGTCAGGAACCAAATTGTTCCTTCGAATGTTGGCCTTTACCCTCTTCTGCGTCTTTGCTGGCTGGCTACTAGCCAGGCTTGGACTCTGCCCGCTTGTGAAGCGAATTTGGACACCTTCGTTTACGCTTTACAGTGGTGGGATGTGCATGGCTTGGCTGGCATTTTTGACCTGGATTTGTGATGATCGCCAATGGACCCGATGGGGGTTCCCGTTCGTGGTGATCGGAGCAAACTCGATTCTCATCTATGTGATGAGTTGGACGGTAGCGGAACCGATCCGTGAGATGCTTCTTCGACATTTCGGTGAGGGACCATTCTCCATATTCGGCGACACCTTCGTTCCCGTTTTCTCTGGTGCGGCAGCGATAGCGATCATGTATTGCGTCTTGCTGTGGCTTTATCGCAGGCGCGCGTTCTTAAAGATTTAGGCCCGCCGCTCATCAAATCTCTCCTTCAACTAAGTGACAATTGACAATGCATACCCCACTTCACCTTTTTCTATCGACATTGATTCTGCTGGCGGTCGCCATGCACAAGGAAGCGTCGGCAGCCGACGCTTTACGTCCCAATGTCGTTGTCATATTCATTGACGACATGGGTTATGGCGATGTGGGTTTCAACGGCGCGACGGTGCCTCAAACGCCCAATCTCGATCAGATGGCCGAGGAGGGCATGAAGTTCACCGATTTCTATGTTGGCTGTGCCGTTTGCTCAGGATCACGAACGGCGCTCTTGACCGGCTGTCACTATCAGCGGCTTAGCATGAATCCGGTGTTGTTTCCGAATAGCAAGAAGGGGCTTCACCCAGACGAAGTCACATTGGCCGACATGCTCAAGGACGCTGGCTATCGAACGGCATGTGTTGGCAAGTGGCACGTTGGTCATTTGCCTCCATGCCTGCCCACCTATCAAGGCTTCGATTATTACTGGGGCGTTCCGTACAGCAACGACATGTGGATTGATCCGGCGAACAGTCTGGCGGATGACATTGTGATTCGCGAGG
>JBPCVD010000339.1:0-3697 GCA_051010815.1 Rubripirellula sp. | reverse complement strand
GCGGAATCCCGATGATGTAGATGCTCAGCAGTAGCTTCTCTGCGATCAAGGGCGACGAAATTGTCGCGAGCCAACCCAGTGCGAGAGGAAAGAGCCAGGTGGGAAATCGCGGATCATTGAGCTGGTAGAACTCACGTGCCGTTTCCCATTCGGCGCCGCTGTAGTTGACCAGGGTTACTGCATTGGCAATGTGCAATGGACCGTCTTGCGACGGCACGAATTTCGTCGTCCAAAGTGGTACGAGCAGCACAGCAATGAGACCGTAAAGCAGCGCCGCATCGGAGGAGAACCGCCACGAATCGCTCGCCGGTTTTGGAGATCGAGATGCGGCCTCAAGCTCGGTGGTCATGAATCAGGTCGTATGGAAAGATCGTGAAAGATTTGTCGTTCAAGTTTTATTCCAAAGTGGAATTCAACTTGCACATGCGAGGGTTCCTTAGCGTGGTAGCTGGCTCGCTACTTTCGCAGACCGCGGCGATACTTCACGATGCATCGCAGGGCGCTGAAGCCGTCACGCCAACCGATCTTTTTTCCTTCCGCGTAGGTGCGACCGGAGTAGCTGACAGGCCGTTCAAAGATCCGGACGCCTCGGATGCTCGCTACTTTGGCGACCAGCTCGGGTTCAATGCCGAATCGCTTTTCTTGCAAGGTCGGTGTGACCTCGTCGATGACTTCCCTGCGAAACAGCTTGAAGCAAGTTTCCATGTCCGTGAGGTTCAGATTCGTGAAGCAGTTCGAAGCTGCGGTCAGGAATCGATTGCCCAAGTAATGCCAATAGAACAGCACCCGCTGATTGTCACCCGAGAACCGACTTCCCAAGACGACGTCTGCATGATCCTCGATCATCGGTTGGAGCAAGTAGCGATACTGTGACGGGTCGTATTCAAGATCCGCGTCTTGGATGATTACCGCATCGCCAGCGACCTTGCTGAAGCCTGTCGTGATCGCTGCCCCTTTCCCCTGGTTCTGATCGTGGAAGAAGATTTTCAGATCTTGCCGGCCTTCCCATGACTCCAGCAATTCACGCGTGCCGTCGGTGCTGCAATCATCGACAATCACAATCTCGCATTGCACACCGTTGTTGCGGACTCGTTCTACAACCTCGCTCAGGGTTTCGACCTCGTTGAAGACGGGGATTACGACGGACAGCAGGAAATCGCTCGGGACTTGATAAATCCCAAGCCTCCGGCAGGCGTCGTCTTCCAGGAGTCGGGTCAATAACTCGATTCGTTCAGATTCCTCGAGCCCATTCTCGAGCAACTCTAGCAGCGTCATGATTCACTCATTACGTAGACATTCGGCCACTGGTGGCCAGTCAATTTGAAGTTGGTTTGGTGGGGGGCAAGTACTTGGATTGTGATTCGAACGGTGTGCAATTCAAGGGCGTCGCCAGAATTCGAGATCTGGGGGCAAGTTTCCGGGCAACGCGGCTAAATGTCAGCTGATACGACCTCCCGTTTTTGGCAGCGGTGCGCCAATGAACGGCGGAAATACCAATTGAGAGCCTCGCCGTTTTTCGTGCAGGCGATCGCACGCAGCGGTGTGAAGATTACCAACGGTTCGTCGGGTTCCCGCTCGTTCAATCCGGCTTCAAATATTTGACACCAAGGTCACGTGGAAGCGGCGTCACTTGGTTCTTCTCGGCCCAGGTCTCCCACGCGGATTCGAGCGTCTTCACCCTCTTCGGGTATTCCGCGGCAAGGTCGTTCATCTCTGTTCGATCCACGAGGAAGTCGTACAGTTCCCACGGTTGGTCGTCCAATGCAACCAGTTTCCATCGTCCGTCTCGGACCGCTCGATTTCCCTGATGTTCGAAGAACAAGGTACGGTCACGAGAGTGCTCGAATTGTTCGATTAGATCGACGCCCGGCAATGGCAGCACGCCATCATCCTTCGCGTCGGCGATCGCGAGGGCCGTCGGAAACAGGTCGATGAGATGTGTCGGTCGGTCAAAGATCGACCCTGGTTTGGCGGGGAGCCCTGCTGGCCAATGAACGATCCCTGGAGAAGCGATGCCGCCTTCGTGGTTGAAGTGTTTGTACATCCGCCAAGGTGTATTGGACGCATTCGCCCAACCGGAGCCGACACTGTGGAAAGTGCCTGGCCTACCCATCTCGTTTAACTGGTCTGCGGTGTGAAGAATGTTTTGGTTGCTGGAGACAATGTCGAAGCCAAACGGGTCCCATTCAAAACATGCGCCGTTGTCCGACGTGAAAACGATGCACGTGTTGTCGAGTTCGCCGGAACGCTTGAGGTCTTCGATCACGCGACCAAGTTGTTGATCGAGTCGATCGATCATCGCGGCATAAATAGCCATTCGGCGGGCTAAGTCGCCGCGGCGTTTGGCGTCGAGCGAGTCCCACGCAGGGTTTGTGCCTGTTTTGGTTTCTCCGTAGTTCCGCCAGCTTGAACGAGGCGAAAGTTTCGTCGCCTCGTCGACGATTCCCAACTCTTTCATTCGCTTCAAGCGTTCGCTGCGGAGCGCGTCCCAGCCCCCGTGATACCGGTCGGCGTACTTCGCGATCTCCTTCTTTGGGGCGTGCAGCGGGAAGTGAGGGGCGTTGTAGGCGAGGTACATGAACCAAGGTTGGTTCGGCGTTTCCCGAGCAAGCTTTAGAAAATCAAGAGCGTGGTCCGTTACCGCATCGGTCGCGTAAAAGGAGCCGGGTGGGTACTGCCTCGGTTCTCGATCTTTGGGAAAACGCACCAGGTGGTCAGGGTCAAAGAATCGTTTCGCGCTGACGAGCGTGCCATAGAATTCTTCGAATCCATGCTGAGTCGGATCGGGCGTTCCGAGATGCCATTTCCCCGACATGAAACAGCGGTAGCCTGCTGGAACGAGCGCTTCCGCAATGGTTTGTGCTTCCTCAGACACGACTCCTCGATATCCCGGGCGACCGAGATCATTCGTCGTCATGTGCCCGAGTCCGACCCGGTGCGGGTACTGTCCGGTCAACAGGGCAGCTCGCGAGGGACAGCAACGTCCGGTGTTGTAAAACTGTGTCAGTCGAACGCCACCCGCTGCAAGCGAGTCGAGCACGGGGGTGTCGATCTCTCCGCCGAAGCAACCGAGGTCGCTGAATCCCAAGTCATCGGCAAGAATGTACAAAATGTTCGGCGGTTCGTTCGCTTCCGCCGACACCACTGTGATCGAGGACAGGACAAGGGCGAGCAAGAGTTTCATCGAGATTACCTGTCGATGCGACGAGGAAGTACGGGAGATCTGCGCGGACGCGAACTGCAAAATCAACGTTGAAGATTGCAGGCGAGCGAGGCCCGATTCTACATCGAATACTCAGATCACGGTTCCCATGTGATCGCCCACGCGTGCGTACAGCTCACGATGTTGTTGAGAGTTGTGGACCAAGTCTTGGTCGAATTCAACAGTTCCCGGGGGGAAGATCGTGATGGTCGACGAACCACCAAATCGGAAGTAACCCTTTTCGTCGCCCTTTTGAACACTGGACCCAGGGTCGAACGTTTGGCAGATGCCGCCCACACAGGTGGCGCCGATTTCCAATTGAAGCACACGTCCACATTGCTCGGTCTCGATCACAGTTAACGTTCGCTTGTTGCGAGCAAGGATTTGAATGTTCTGACAGAGGGCGATCGGATTGACCGAGTAGAGCGGACCATTGAGTAAACTTGCCGGACCCGGGCAACCATCGACCGGAAAGTGAAAGCGGTGGTAGTCAAC
>JBPCVD010000338.1:0-4722 GCA_051010815.1 Rubripirellula sp. | reverse complement strand
CAATTCGATCGCGGTGATCCCCAATTCGACCAGTTCATCAAGTCGATCGATGGCCGAGGCGAAGGTTCCCTTCTGTGTGAATGTGCCAATGTGCAACTCGTAGATCACGAGAGCTTCTTGCGACATTCCCCGCCATTGATTGTCGCTCCAATCAAAGTCTCGACTGACAACTTCACTCGGTCCGTGAACACCGTCAGGCTGGTATCGGGACGCCGGATCGGGCCGCGGTGTGCCCTCATCGAATTGATAAAGATATCGATCACCTGGCTTAACGCCATCGATTTCAGCGACGTGATACCCGCCCTGCTGTTGCTTCATCATCACACGCCGTCCATCATCTTCCAAACAGACGCTGACGTTGGTTGACGTCGGAGACCAGACACAAAACCGCACTCGAGAGTCCGACAGTGGGGTTGCTCCAAGGGTGCGGTGCAACTGATAGACAGGCAATGACTTCAGATCATTCATCGGTGATACACTAGATTTGTGTTTCGGTCTGACGGCGGGGAATCAAAATGTGTACTTCGACCCAATCCGGCAATCCCCTAGGCAACGGTTTCATTTCATGATTCGCGGTAGACGTGCCTGCGCGCTGTCGTTATTCGTTGCCCTCGCACTGTCGATGTGGACGCCTGTGAACGCGCAACAGACAATTCGAATCGCAACGTACAACGTCTCGCTCTTTGGAAAAGAGGTGGGCGAGGTAGTGGATCGTCTACGGACGAAAAGGGATCCACAGGCGAGCAAGATTGCAGCTATCGTACAAACGATTCGACCCGACGTTCTACTGCTGAACGAGATTGACTACGACCAGGATGGTTCGGCGATCGATCTTTTGAACGAAAATTACTTTGCGATCAGCCAGTTCGGCAAACCGGGCATCAACTACCCGTATCGCTATGCCATTCCGAGTAACACTGGCATCGGAAGCAATGTGGACCTGAACGGCAATGGCCTCTCGTCCGACCCCGACGATTCTTGGGGATACGGTACCTATCCGGGTCAGTACGCAATGGCCGTTGCGAGTCGTTTTCCATTCGACGCAAGTCAGATCCGAAGCTTCCAAGCCTACCTTTGGCGAGACCTTCCCAACGCGATGCGTCCCCACGATCCAGCCGAGCAAACGTCCTATTACACGGATCACGCCTGGAATCAACTTCGTCTTTCAAGCAAGAATCATGTCGATGTACCGATTCAAGTGGGCGATCGTCGGTTGCATCTGTTGGCAAGCCACCCGACGCCTCCGGTTTTTGATGGACCGGCGGATCACAATGGGTGCCGCAACCACGATGAGATACGTTTTTGGACAGACTACCTCGAACCTGAGTCGCTCCACTTGACCGATGACCGGGGAGTCCGCGGCGGCCTTCGGCCGGAGGCCTTGTTTGTGGTTGCCGGTGATCTCAACTCAGACCCCCGGGCAGGCGACAGTCGTCGAGACGCGATTCGTTCGCTACTTTCTCATCCACGCGTCCACGATCCAGACCCGATCAGTCTCGGCGCTTCCGAAGCGACGGCGAAGTCGAAAGCGAATGCGACGGCGGCATTCGGTGGTGGCCGCTTCATGCGAATCGACTACGTGCTTCCGAGTCGCGAATTCAAGGTCCGCAAAGCGGGCGTGTTCTGGCCGTCAAAAGGAAACGCGGATCATAATCTGATTGATGCGAGTGACCATCGAATGGTTTGGGTCGAGGTCGAGTTACCCTAATGTCGCGCCGAGTCCTTCTGATGATCAGTTCGATGCGTGGAGGTGGTAGTGAGCAGCAAACGCTCTTGCTGCTTCGACACCTCGATCGCAAACGATTCACGCCGCACCTGTATGTGCTGGAGCGTAAGGGAGAACTTTTTCGAGAAATACCGGACGACGTTGCGGTTCACGCGTTCGATGATTTGCAACACCAGCCAGCCTTCTACTTTCCGGGACGCGTGTTGCAGCAACAAGTCCAACATCTTCGACAGTTATTGCTCGCTAAATCGATCGACGTCGTCTATGACCGCACGTTCCACATGACGATGATCGCGGGTGCTGCTTGCAGGCGATCAATGACGCCTCGCGTGTCAACCATCGTAAGCCCGCCCGATCGCGCACTCCCTCTTGTAGAACGTCGATTTGTCAGCTTGAAACGACGACGCTTGGCGAAATCCTACCGCGAATCTAGCCAAGTGTTGGCTGTCAGCAAAGTCGCAGCCGAATCGGCGGAGTCGTACTATGCTTTGTCCGCCGGATCGGTCGACGTCGTCCCCAATCCGGTCGACCTTGAGGCAATGGCAAAGCATCGACGCGACAAACCAACATTGTCAAATTCCTCTCTAAACGTTGTCTGTGTTGGGCGCATGACAAATGAAAAGGGGCATCAAGACTTACTGACAGCCATCACCATCGCTCAAGAGAACTGGACGCCTTTGTTGCCACTTCGTGTCGTCATGGTGGGCGATGGTCCGTTGCGTGATGCTCTGCAGGTACAGGCTGGGCAGGTAAAACCTCCTCACTCGATCGAGTTCGTAGGAGCGCAGCCGGAGGCTGCATCGATCATCTCGGAAGCGGACGCGTTGGTGTTGCCCTCACACTTCGAGGGCATGCCGAATGTCGTTCTCGAGGCGATGGCGATGGGAGTTCCCGTCATCGCGACTCGCGCGGGTGGCACGGTCGAACTGCAGAAGGACGAGCCAACGATATTATGGGCTGATCCACAAGATCCTCACTCGCTCGCCGAAGCGTTGAAGTCCTTTGCTGAAAATCCTGATTCAGCCGTGAGAAGAATCACAGCCGCGCAAAAACTGGTGGCGAGTCATCACGACATTCGAAAGACGACTCGAAAGATCGAAGGCTACCTAGAGGTCGCCTGCCAGCGCACTTAGCCAGCGATGCTTTGCACAAAAGGTACAACGTCTTTCTCGTAGCTAAAGCCGACCGAATCGCCCGCGTCCACGAACACTTTGACGACCTCACCCTTTTCGTCGTAGATCAAGACCGCAGGGATGGACGGAAGCTTTGTCGAAGCAAAAACGTCGTCACTGGGTGTCTTGCTAATGTAGGTCGGAAAACCAGATGCTTTGACGCTGGTTAAAAAGGCTGCAACACGTTCTTCATAGTGCTCCGGTGGACGAGACGCTCGCCCATCAAAGTCGAGGTCAACGGCGATGCACTGCACGCTGCTTCCCATGGATTGATGCAACGCGACTAGACCGGGAAATTCCTTCAAGCATGGTTCGCAGGATAGCGACCACAAATCCACCACCGTGATCCGTCCCGACGACTTGACCACGCCTTGGATCTCGTCCCAAGTCCCATACTTCACGACAGGCGCACTTGCGACACTTGCATCATCCGACGCTTTCTCAATGGCACTCTGACCATCTTGCGGCAACTGCACGTTCGACGGCATCTCCAGTCCGCCGTCCTTGGATGTCGCTTCTTGGGTCTCCGCCCGATTCGGATCAACTCCATCTGGGAGTTCAATGGTCCCGGGTGGATCCTGCGACTCCGTTCTCGTTGAGGTCGAGTCAGAAAGACCCGGAGGTGGAACGACAGGCGGCTGATCGGTTTCAGAGCGACCGCAGCCCACGATCACCGCTACAAAGAACGCCAATCCGCAAATCGTCCACTGATTTTGAAAATGTGAATGTTGCTTCACGATCGGGCAAGTTTTCATCAATCCCTCCTGTCCCTATGCGAATCGGTGGGTCCGGGGTGCGTCAAATACTCGTGCCACGGAATGTTTTGAGCAAGGAACCGAGCGGTCTGTCTGGTCCGAGCCTTCGAATCGACTAGATTGTACCGAGGTGGCGCCGGTCGGCACACTCATTCAAATTTGCTGGCGCGAGGAAAAAGTAACAAGCGTGGACGGTCAGATGTCAACGACCCAGTTAGTGATTGCATCCAAAGGGGGCGACAATGAAGCCCTGGGAAGGCTGCTGGAGCAATACCGTGGGTACCTTCTGATGCTGGCCCATCGTTACCTGTCTGAACGCCTGCGCCGCCGAGTTGATCCAGCTGACATCGTTCAATTGACTTATTTGGAAGCCAAACGAGACCTGCCGGCATTTCGTGGTGAGTCGCCGGCCGAATTTGCAGGTTGGCTTCGCGGAATGCTCAAGAACAATGTTGCGACGGCTGTCACGCGACATGTCACCACTCAGAAGCGATCGGTCAGACGCGAAATCGACGCCAACGCAGCCTCGCCTGGCCAGGACTCGAATGCTGGCGGATGGATTCAACAGTTGCCCGGCAGCACAACGAGCCCAAGCGGCGTCGTGATTCGTGCTGAAGCGGTGGTTGCACTCATCGAAGCTCTTCACCAGCTACCTGAAACGCAAGCCGAGGCCATTCGCTTGCGTTACATGGAAGGGCTTCCGCTTGCCGAAATCGTCGAGCGGATGGGTAAATCTGACACCGCTGTGGCAGGTTTGCTAAAACGAGGTCTTCAAAAGCTCCGAACCATCCTGAATACTGACGATTGTCCTTGGATTTAGCGAGATCGCGGACTCGGTCGGTAGAATGGTGTCTTGATTCGCTCGCGCGCCCTGCTCCAGCCAATCTTCGGCCCTTTTATTAGCAGCCGTTCCGACCGCGCAAGGTCGAGTTGATCGATCTTCCAATGGGGTCACCCTCCTTTTTATGTCAGAGTCACCGAGCACGAACGATCCCTTGGACGAAGCGTTTGCAGCGTACCTTCGAACGTGCGATGCAGGTGAACTCAGCAGTCGCGAAGAATTTATTCA
>JBPCVD010000337.1:0-5633 GCA_051010815.1 Rubripirellula sp. | reverse complement strand
GTCGGTTTTCCCGCGTCAGGATCAATCAGTTCGCGCGGTGTCTTCAGCCGCTTTTGCACCTTGAGTGTTTGTGGGGAAGATCATTCGCACACAAAAGGCAATCGCGGCAAAAGCAGCGAAATTGACCGCAGTCCAAACAAGTGTAACCGGAACCCCAAGCACGGGCGCCAACGCAAGGCCAGCATCCGACGAATGGCCCTCGCCAAATACACCGCTGGCGTTAATGTCCAGCCGAGCGAATGCATCATTCACGAGTTGACTGCCGACGACAAGCATCAGAGCTGCGTAAGTTACTATGCACGAAGTTACAAATAGTGGCAGCCAACTGAGACCACGCTTCACTACAAATGTATTGATCAACAAGCAGATCAAGGGCGCAGCCCAATGTAAAGCTAAGAAAAAGCCAGCCACAGGTGTCCTCACAGCAAGGAGTTTCGATAGACAGTCGGTCGAACGTTGGTCGTCAGCGGGCACGACCATTGTGGTTCCCATTTGCAAACGCCCTATGCCGTGCTCCGTTGCACGACATTGTTATCCGCGAGCTACCTTTGCGGCTCAACTCGGGAGTTAGCCAATCGAGATACGCGCCACTTCAAAATGGCGTTAAGCGCAAAATACGCGACCGTAAATGTGGTGGCAAACGCAATCGCTGCCATCCCCCAAGCAAATACGAAGTTGCGGGGAATGTCACTGAACGGATTTAGGAGAAATAGCGGACGACAGAACGCGGCGTTGACGTTTCCGATTAAGAATCCCAGGCCAAGAAACAATTGCCGGTTCGTGGCCACCGGAAATACTGAGCAGATTGCAACAAGGAATCCGAGTAAGGCTCCACCCATGGGTGGAAATTCGGTCGACATCGTATCGGTCCAGAAAACGATCCAATGTGTCGCAGTTCCGGCAAAGAATCCGACAGCAAGAGAAAGTACGATCAGTCTCTTGGTGCGTGTCTTCGTCAGCTCTAACGTGTCAGCGGGAGTTTGGTATGGATTTGTTTGGATACTGACGCTCGCCGAAAAAGAGGAGGCTTAACGCGGAGGGAAGACGTTCTGACGCCAGGCGATGAGAGCTTGACGCGAACGAAATGAGAGCTCGAAGCTCATGCGCACGGGCGCGACGGACATTAGGCGACTGATGCTAGGCGACGACCGGGGAGGAGCCTATCTGAGACTTGGCATCGGCAAGAAAACGATTCACTTCGGAATCGGTGGTAGCCCACGAACACATCAGCCGTGAGGTCCCCACACCAATGAAGTCATAGAAAACCCAACCGAGACCGCGAAGTCCCGCAGCAACCTTGGTCGGGAGATCAACGAACACGGCGTTCGACTCGACTGGTGCAGCCAGATTGAGTCCCAGTTTCGTCAGGCCGACCGATAGTTTCAATGCCATCTGATTGGCGTGCGTGGCGTTGCGGATCCAAGCTCCGTCGGACAGCAGTCCCACCCACGGCGCGGCGAGGTAACGCATCTTGCTCGCCAACTGCCCCGCCTGCTTGCAGCGGTACTCGAATTCAGCCGACAAGGCTCGGTCAAAGAACACGACGCAGTCACCGACCGCCATGCCGTTCTTTGTTCCCCCGAAACAGAGCACGTCGACGCCCCGTTTCCACGTGACTTCCTTGGGGGCGATGCCGAGCGTCGCAACCGCATTTGCGAATCTCGCTCCGTCCATGTGCAGGTTCAAGTCGAGTCGACGAACGGTCTCGTGGACTTGGTCCAAAGCGTCTTGATCATAAACGGTGCCAACCTCAGTCGATTGAGTGATGCTCAGCACTTTTGCTTTTGGGAAATGGACATCTGTCCTCCGCCCCACTGTCTTGGCCACACGATCGGGATCCACACATCCATTCTCGCCCGGGACTAGCAGCAATTTCGTTCCATTGGAAAAGAACTCGGGACCGCCACATTCGTCGGTCTCGACATGTGCCAACTCATGGGCGATGACGCTATGGTAGGACTGGCACATCGAAGCGAGCGCCAAAGAGTTGGCGGCGGTACCATTGAAGGTGAAAAAAATATCGCAGTCGACTTCGAAGAGGTCGCGGATCAGGTCCGATGCTCGCTCCGTCCAGTGGTCTTCCCCATAGGGTTTAGCCGGCCCGTGATTCGCCTCCGCCATCGCCTCAAACGCATCCGGGCAAATCCCTGAGGTGTTGTCGCTCGCGAATTGGCAACCTGGTTGAATCGGCATGTTCGGCAACTCACTCGACAGCGAAGAAATTGTTCACCGACAGTGGATACGACGAGCATCGATTGATCAAGCCGCCGCAGTTGTTCGCAGCCGGTTCAATCCTTGCTCTTTGTCTGTTCGTCTTGCGGGGCTTTCTCGACGAATCTCAACGAAGCGCTGTTCATGCAGTACCGCTTTCCCGTCGGCTTGGGACCGTCGTCAAAAACGTGGCCGAGATGAGCATTGCAGCGCGAGCAATGGACTTCGGTTCGGGAGTAGAACAAACGATAGTCGGTGCGGGTACCGATGCTATTTTTTGAAATCGGAGCGAAGAAGCTGGGCCATCCTGTTCCCGACTTGTACTTCGTGTTGCTGGTGAATAGGGCACGATCGCAAACGATGCACCGGTAAGTTCCCGGCTTCTTGTTGTTCCAGTACTTGTTCCGAAATGCCTGCTCTGTCGCCTCATTCTGAGTCACGTCGAATTGAATCGGCGAGAGTTTTTGTTGCAACTGGCGTTTCGTTTTGGGAACGTAAGCTTGTTCCGAGGTCTGGGCCGCCGCGGGAGACGGGGCGGACTTCTCTTCATCAGCAAAGGCCGACCATGAACCGAGGGCGGCAAGAGTCGCCAACGTGATTGCGATGGCAGGCAAGCGGGTAAACTTAGGCAGGTGGAGTTTCATCTCATGGGCTCCTTCGAACAGAACTTCACATCAAGTATTGTTAGCGGCCGGCATGATTCGCAAGTCTTTTCGCCGGACTCGAGCAAATGTGTGGGTGGTGACCTTGGGTAGCACGGGGCTCGCCGCGGTCACGGTGAACGTATTGGAAATGCTCAAAACGCCTGATTTACCGCCTTTCGCATCCCAGGCGGGCAATTTGGAGGGCGAATCTGCATCCCACGGTGGCATTTTATGACGACTGTCCAGCTTCGCAGCATTGAGAAGACATTTGGGGAGCAGGAGGTCCTGCGGCAACTCGATTTTGTTGCGAAATCGGGCAGTTACGTCGTGCTGCTTGGGCCGAGTGGTTGTGGCAAAACGACGACGCTGAGGATGATCGCGGGGCTTGATTCGCCCGACCGAGGAAGCATTGAATTTGATGGGGCTTCGGTGTTGCGTTTGGAACCGCGGCAGCGCGACGTTTCAATGGTCTTTCAACAGGACGGGCTCTACCCGCATCTGACCATCGAAGAATCGATTCGCTTTGGAATGAAACGCAGGCTGCCCGCGACGGAGCTGCAGACGCGTGTGAATGAGGCGGTGCGGCTAGCTGGGATCGAACGTTTGCTGGACCGTTATCCCAACAGTCTCAGTGGAGGCGAGTTACGGCGTGGTGCAATCGCCAAAGCGATCGTTCGGCGCAGCGCGATACGATTGCTCGACGAACCGCTTTCAGCTTTGGACGTATCGGTCCGGTACGCGCTTCAAGAAGATATCCTGCAGTGGCACGATTCTGTCCCAGGCACCACCATCCATGTCACACATGACGGCCGTGAGGCGATGCGGATGGCTGATGTGATTGCCGTGATGGCTCACGGCCGAATTGTGCAATCGGGTTCACCGCGTGATGTCTATCACGATCCGAGGACGATCGCGGTTGCCAAGGCGATTGGAAGTTCTCCCATGAACTTGATGCCTGCCGTGATCGAGGAGGGAAGACTGAGATTCGCTTCGTCGGAATTGGAATGTGCATCGGGTTTGCGTTTTGTGGCGCAGGATTCGCCCGTCCTTGTCGGCATGCGTCCCGAGTCGATTCAGCTTGACGTCAGTGGCACAGGTCGGCAGGAACCATCTGGGATCAGCTGGTCTGGAACGCTGGAGGATGTACGACCGGTCGAATCAAGTCTGCATTTGCGCGTGAGTGTGGCGCAGAAGTCCCTCGTCATTGTCTTGAATGCAGCGTCGTTGCGTGGTCTGCCGTCCAAGGGTGAGGCGGTAAGTGGTTTTGTGCCCACCGAGGCGCTGCGGGTTTTTGCTGAAAGAGATGGGTGGCGGCTCGACCTTGTTCAGTAACGCAATGATGTTCGTGAACGAGAGCTGGCGACGAGTATCGGCAGAGACGGGAGGCTCCTGACGGCAACCGCTGCGGTCCGCTAGGATGCGGTGATGGATGTCGAGTTCACTCTTTCCCTGATTCCCTTCGCTTTGATTCTGTGCGCCGGGATCTTCGTTCAGGCGGCAGCTGGGTTTGCGGCGGGACTGATGATTGTCCCCGCTTTGCTATGGTTCGGCTATACGATTCCCGCTGCTCAGTGCTCCTTGTTGGTCGCAACCATCCCGCAAAACAGCTGGGGCGTGTGGAGTCTTCGAGAGAGCATTCGCTGGAAGGATGTTGCCTGGCCCGGATTTGGCCGCATCGCGTTCTTGCCGGTTGGTGTTTGGGGACTTCAGATGCTGGAGTCGTTGAATGTGGATACGGTTCGGCAAATCGTGGGGGCGGTTGTCCTCTGCGTGACGATCGCAATCATGATCTTCCGGCCCAAGCCTCAGGAGCGGCTGAATCCAGCCTGGGCCTTCCTGGCCTTTCCGATGTCGGGCTTTCTTCAGGGGCTGGTCGGGATGGGAGGTCCCGCGATGGTGTTTTGGGTCCAGGCCCATGATTGGGGCACAAAGAAGACGAGAGCTTTTTTGTTCGCGATGTACCTTGTCAGCATCGTTCCCGCCCTCGGATTCTTGTACGCCGGATTTGGCAATCGTATTCTCTCCGCCGGTTTGATCGCCGCCGCCATGATTCCTCTGCTGTTGGTCGTGACCTTCTTTGGTTTGAAGTTCGGCACGAAGCTGGGGCGTGAGCGACTGCGTCGTGTGACACTGGCGCTGCTGTTGATCATGGGGCTGGCCGGCGTGATCGCACCGATGTTGAACTGAGCGTCACTTGTTGGCAGCCCTAACAGAACGATTTCAGCGAACGATCCTTTCGTCAGCAATTGGCTGATTTCGGTCAAGCACTAGCCGCCATTCTTTGAGGTTGCTTGATCCCCGGGGCACCAGGGCGCCGGCTCATTACAGGACTCGGACGCTATTCATCGCTGGGCTTCGCGTCGGACGCCTTGGATGCGTCCGATTCGTTGGCCGATTCGCCAGTGTTGTTGGTATCGCCCGCGTTGTCGCTCGCTTGAGGTGGATCGCTGTCGCTTGGCGCATCAGCCCCGTGTGGTCCTTCATCGCCACTGGTCGACGCGTCTTCTACGGGAGCCGAACTGCTCCCGGCATTGCCTCGAGGGCCAGCATCGCCGCCAGGAGCAGCATCGCCTCCAGGGCCAGGGCCACCCCCGACTCCGTCAATGCCCTCTGCGTCGTAGAATTCGTCGTTGCTTTGTTCGTCGTCGGTTTCGACGACGATTCCATTCCCTTTGCTGTAGCTATTCAAGGAATGCCGAAAGAAGTTCAGCTTGCCTTCCTCGTTCTTGTTGTAGACGACAAACATCTTGTGCTTCTTGCCTGGGATTCCCCACTGAA
>JBPCVD010000336.1:0-3967 GCA_051010815.1 Rubripirellula sp. | reverse complement strand
GCTCAACGTCCGCGATCGCTGCGTCGACCCGCGAAGTTTCATCACATCCAAAGCCCCAATAGCGGGCGATCTTTCACCCCATCGCGACGAATCGATCACCAAGAATCTGGCAAAAATAAGCTTCGCTTTAGGTGCCATCGTTTGGCGTCGGACGTCGCTCGAGTTCAGCTTGGGCTTCAATCCCGCTCAGCCGCCATTCACGCCGAGCCTTGGAATGGGCCACCCAACTTTTCATTTGCCGGCAAGCCAAAATCCAATCGCGGAGGTGGCACTCATTCATGTCAACGATCTTTCGTCCGCGAAGTCGTTGCTGCGATCGAGTGAGCGGATCTGACATGAAGACTCAAAGGAGCGGCGAAGGGAAAGCACGTCAGACGAACGTCTCCACTCGCGGCGATCAGGAACCTGATTGAAGAGCCGAAACAAGCAAATCGTGATCGGCAGCGGTTAGGCCGCACTGACCAAGCGCAACTTCGATTTGAGAAACGGTCGCTTCGATGATTTGCGCATCGTTTTCGGGTGACCAATTGTCGACATCTGAAAACCCCGTCAGCAATTGCAACATTGGGCCGCTGTCAGAAATGCTTTCCACGTAACTCGAAGCGCATTCGTTCGTGATGCCAATCAAAACAGTTTTGAACGGCGGCTTCGTCACCTTCGTTTTCGCTATTCGATTAAGCCGAGGCTGCACAATCGGAAAGACACGTCGTAGCGCGTCCGCAAAACTACGATTGCCCGAAGCGACAGAGAGATGAAGTTCCATGACTCGATGTTTTTGGTTGGCAAATGGCGGGACGTCACTGCGTAAATCTTAATCGGCTTCGCCAAGTCGACGTTCAATAGGATGCAACGCTACCTCGGTGCGATTCCTGGTGATTCGAACTTCGATGGCGCGATGTGGATGACGCGTTGGATCGTGATCTCAGCTCGAATGCACGCGGTACGATGCCAAAAGCACAAGCGTACTGGGTCGAACTTTCTTCTCGACCGTTTTGGTCGATGCCAACAAACTAGGCAACCACCCGGCATTTGTCACACGATCCGCACACAGTTTCGCGCTCTCATGTTGTATCGGAAGACTAGGCAAAGCGATTCGCTGATGGAGTTTCGGGTCACGGGAGGGTATCCTGAATTTCATGTCCGATATCACGCAGATCATTTTGGAAGTTGAACGGGGTGATCCCAACGCCGCGGAGCGTTTGCTACCGCTTGTCTACGATGAACTTCGGAAACTCGCTTCTGTCCGACTGGCGAATGAAAAGCCGGGGCAAACATTGCAGGCGACTGCATTGGTGCATGATGTGTACCTACGACTTGCCAGCGGAAGCGGCGAGGGGCAGGACTGGGAGAATCGCGGCCATTTCTTCGCGGCCGCTGCCGAAGCGATGCGAAGGATTCTGGTCGAGAATGCACGCCGCAAGAACAGGGTCAAACACGGCGGTCAGTTGGCGCGCCACGATTTGGAGGCGGCAGAGATTGTGGCCCCAGAGATACACGAAGATCTGATTGCGTTGGATGCCGCGCTGGACCGCCTGAAAGAGTCGGATCCCCAAGCAGTCGAGCTTGTTCATTTGCGGTATTTCGCAGGTTTTTCGAATGTCGAGGCGGCGAAACTCCTCAACGTGTCACCACGCACGGCTGACCGTCTTTGGGCCTTCGCAAGGGCTTGGTTGCATCGAGAAATTGCCGGCACGGATCATGAACCCTGAACCTCACCAGGAAAATTTGAAAATTCTTGGCGTAGGTTTGGACTCCACGACGCATTGCCAATTAGACAGCGAATTACTGAACTTCAGGTGAGGCGAACGTCGTGAACGAGCGAGAACTTTTTCTAGCGGCCCTTGAAATCGACAGTGCCGATGAGCGACGCCGGTACCTGGTATCCGCGTGTGGTGGCGATTCACAGCTGCAAAGCCGTGTAGAAACGCTGCTGGCATCACACGAATCGCACAGCGTTTTCTTAAACAAACCGGCCATGGAACAGATTGTCGGCGACGATCTTGAAGACGTTGCTCCGACGGTCTCCTTTGTCAGCGGAGCGAACGCAAGCGATGATGACGAGGGAGTGAGCCAACGCGATGTTCTGCTCGACTATCTCGAACCCGCCCAAGCACCTGATTCTCTGGGCCGATTGGCGCATTATGAGATTCTGGAAGTGATTGGCAGTGGCGCGTTCGGCACCGTACTGAAGGGATTCGACGAAAAGCTGCAACGAGTTGTCGCCATCAAGGTGCTGTTGCCGGAAATGGCGGTGACTTCGCCTGCGCGGAAACGGTTCCTTCGAGAAGCCAGATCGTCCGCTCAAGTGCGGCACGAAAACGTCGTCAACATTTATGCCGTCGAGAACGATCCACGTCCCTATTTGGTGATGGAGTACATACCGGGTCAAACGCTACAGCAGCGGCTCGACGATCACGGGCCGTTAGACTTGATCGAAGTGCTCCGCTTAGGCAAACAGATTGCCGATGGCCTTGCGGCAGCCCACGCCCAAGGTTTGATCCACCGCGACGTCAAACCTGGCAACATCTTGCTTGATACAAGTGTGGATAATCAGGTGAAGATCACTGACTTCGGTCTGGCGCGTACGGCGGATGATGCCAGCATGACGCAGAGTGGAATGATCTTTGGTACGCCGCTGTACATGGCCCCCGAACAAACACTCGGCCAGAAACTCGATCAGCGCGCCGATCTATTCAGCCTGGGAAGCGTTCTCTACCAAATGTTGAGTGGACGCCCTCCGTTTCGCGCCCCCAACACGGTCGCCGTTCTTAAACGGGTGGCCGAAGACGACCCGAGACCGATTCAAGAGATCATTCCCGAAGTCCCCGACTGGATGTGCCAGATCGTCGGCCATCTTCATGAAAAGGAACCCGATGCCCGGTATGGATCGGCAAAGGAAGTGAGCGACGTGCTTGGGAAATGTCTTGCCGACGTGCAGGCGAGTCGCCAGCCAACGAGCATCACCCCCACTCATGCTGAGGGAAAAGACGCGCCGCAATCCCCAAAAGTCGGTTTGAAGCGAACGCAACGGCTTGTCGGAATACCGTTGTTGAGGATTGCTGCGGTCTTCTTGGTTCTCGTCTTCGGACTCGGGTTGACGGAAGCGACCGGCGTGACGGATTTGACTTCGACCGTGATTCGATTGGCAACGGGATCGGGGACTTTGGTCATCGAAACAGATGACCCCACCGTGAAAATTTCTATCGACGGGGAAGCAATCACCATTCGGGGAAGCGGCATCGAGGAACTAACTCTCAAGCCGGGCAGTTACGACTTCGCAGCCACCAAGGACGGCGAACAGGTCAAGCGGGAATTGGTCACGATCAATCGCAATGATCGCACGATTGTGAAAATGTCCCTGGAAGCGGACGACCGTCAGGTTCCGCCTGCCGGATCCGCATCAACGCTCGAGGAGCCGCCCAAGTTGTCGCCCTTCACCGACATCCGCTTTGAAGACGAAGACATTTACGTCACCTTCAATGGTCAGGAACGCAAGCTGCTTGAGCTCGACGGAATCAAAGTGGAAGACATCGTTCGATCGGCGCAACGGCAATTCGGAGTGAAGTGGCAGAAACGTATCAGCGAGGATCTGGTTGAGGTGCTATGGGGCATGAACCACAAGCCCGAAGACACCGTGCAACTGCGTTTGCTGGATCCTGAAACGGACGAAGAACTTCTCGTGGAAAAAGCGCCGCTGACGAAACGGAATCGAAGCGAAATCTACTTGAGGCGAATGAATGACGAGTTGAAAACGCAGGGCGATCCGGCGCAGGGCGATCCGACGCAGGCGGGCGCAAAATACTGAGCCCTCAGCGATCACGATGTCATGTGAATCCGTGACGCAATCTTGTGTTGGACAGGGTACGGGCATTCGATGGGCAAGAGTCTCTTAGCTTGCCCTCTATTTCCCGCCGGAAGATCAAAGGAAGGAATTAATGTCAAACCCATCATCTTGCCGGTTCTGACG
>JBPCVD010000335.1:0-5163 GCA_051010815.1 Rubripirellula sp. | reverse complement strand
GTCGATCAAGGCAATGGCTTGAGCCCTATTCGCGCCGATTTCCCCGCCTAATCCGTTAGATTTAAGATCTGTCTCTGTTCCGTCAGCTCCCGAGCTTCCTGCCGGAAGATTTCCTGTAAGCGATCCGTCCAAATGTTGGGCACAGGGCTGCTAGGGTCGCGCTTCGTAAGAACAAGCCGTTTGCCAAGCCCGATCGAGGATCGTTTGACGCGCCGATCGAACACCGAGGAGTCCAATCGAAACGAGGAGTCCAATCGAAACGACGTGGCAGATGGGGGAGCCCCAGTGCCGTCGCGCACAGCCTGGCAACGCGGTTTCGACTCAGAGTCAGCAGGTGGAGTCACTCGACAGAGTCATCAAACCAGATCCTGGTCGACCTCGTCGTCGAGCGTCACGCCCAGGCCTTGCAGGACTTCTTTTAGCTGGTTGTCGAGGGCATCGAGCTGCTCGAGCACCTCATCCTGGCGTTGCTCGAGTTCTTTCAGCAATTGACCAGGTTCTTGATCGGAGACTTGCGACGTCGGAGTCGGAGACATGGGCCATATTGGGTCGTAGGTGCGCACGCGACCAGTTCGGGCGGTCACGCCAGAATTTGGCTGAGTTGCGGGACTCAGCACCGGGTTTTTGGATCGACCGGATTCCGCCAATTCGGTAGTCGCCGTCCGGTCGCACCAGTCCGACAAGTGAGGAAAGCTGTACCGCTCGCGGTGAGGCGTCCGGTCGCGATGAGAATGTCGCGGTCGCCAGCTCGACTCAATTACCAAGTGACCGGTGCAGCCAGTTTGGCCGGGAAATTCTGGGTGCCCTGCGGCCATCCGCATTTGCCGCTGGCCGAGACTCGAAATAACAGCTGTTCATCCTGATGGGCCGATTCAGGGACGGAGAAGGATGCGTTTGCTAGCTCTGTCATTCCCGAGTTCGGCCTCGCCGCGGCGCTGGTTCGCTCTTGCCGCGGTGGGGGCAGAGCTCTAGGCTGCAGAGCGATTCAAGGATGTTTCACGCGATCAGCTAGGGAGGGCGACTGCGTGCTCAAAAGACGATCCATCCGTACGAAACTGCTCGTTGCACTGACGCTGCTGTCGGCAGTCGTCGTTCTGCTCGCCTCCAGTGGATTCTGGGGCCTCTATCGATACCGCCAGCTTGCTAAAGCGGTCGGACATCGGGCCGTGGAGATACCGCAGGCCAGTGACCTCAGTCGAACCGCGCTGATGCTGCGCGAGAGCTACGACCGAACGCGTCAAATTCGTGAACATGGCGGCATGCTCGATTCGAGCCCGCTCCAAGATCCCCTCTTCGATATCGGCTCGATTGAGCAGCGTCGCTTCGAAGCGTTGCTCTTCGAATTTGGTCGCGAGCTCGATACCTACCAGAATCAGTTGTTGGCCACGTCGAACGAGAAATCGTTGCTGGTTGACCATACGAGGCAACAACGAAGTCTCGGGCTGATCGACGAGCTTTTCAATGAGATTCGACACAAACACGATTCCCCCCACATCGGTGTTTCCTATCGCACGGAACTCAAGCGGATCATCGATTCTCTTGTCGATGAGACTGAGAAGCATGCCAAGAAAATCCACGCGGACATGCTCGCGTTTAGCGAAGACGTTCGAGGACAGTCGCGTGCCTGGATCGGAATGGCATGGTCCTGCACGATTCTGGCGATCCTGATCCTGGGGGCGTTGCTCTGGTCGTTTCTGTCATACGTGGTCAAGCCGTTTCGAACTTTGCTGGGTGGATCACGTTTGGTCGCCGGTGGCGAGTTTGATCATCGGATCGACTTGGGAACGGGCGATGAGCTGAGTGAGTTGGCCGAAGCGATGAACGACATGACCGATCGTTTTCAAGGTGCGCTCCATAAACTGAATCTGTGGTGCAACGATCTCGATCGCCAAGTCCGCGACCGGTCACGCGAAGTGATTCAGAACGAACAGTTGGCCAGCGTCGGATTTCTGGCCGCAGGTGTGGCTCACGAAATCAACAACCCGCTCGCGTCGATCGCATGGAGTTCCGAGTCACTGCAGTCGCGGCTGGCTGAGTTCGCGATGCTGAGCGAAGATGATCGCAAGGTGGACGACGAATTGTACGAAGCGCTGACGACGAATCTGCGCCGAATTGAGGACGAGGCGTATCGCTGCAAGGGGATCACCGAAAAACTGCTTGATTTCAGCCGGCTGAGTGAAGTCCGTCGCGCCTCGACCGACTTGAGCGAGGTCGTCAGCGATGTGGTCTCGATGGTCGGCAAGGTCGGCAAGTTTCGTTGCAAGACGCTTCGCACGCATGCTGAAATTCCCGTGGTCGCCGACGTCAATCCACAGGAGATGCGGCAAGTTGTATTGAACCTCGTCACCAACGCGTTAGAAAGCGTCGATGGCGATGGGGCCGTGGACGTTTACGTTCGCAACGATGAGGGATGTGCCGCAATCGTCGTGGAAGACACTGGATGCGGTATGAGCAAAGAAGTTTTGGATCACTTGTTCGAGCCCTTCTTTACTCGTCGCCAGGACGGAACGGGGACAGGATTGGGGCTGAGCATTACTTATCGAATTGTCTCACAGCATGGTGGGTCGCTGAACGCAACAAGCGATGGCGAAGGCTGTGGTTCCAGGATGGAAATACTGTTGCCATTATCGATGGACGACAGTGATCGCACAGGAAGTCGTATCTCCCTCGGATTGAATCATGAGTCGTACCAAACAACCGTCTAGTACTCCCGCGATGCACATTCTTTTTGCAGATGACGAAAAGAATCTGCAGGAGTTGATGCGTTCCGAGTTGCCCCGGATGGGTTACGCCGTCACCGTTTGTCCCGATGGACTGACAGCCGTGGCGGCGCTCGAAAAGGAGCCGTTCGATTGCCTGCTGGTCGATCTGGACATGCCAGGCATGAACGGGATCGATGTGATTGGCAAGGCACGCGAGTTGAGGCCAGAGATCGAAGCTGTGATCATGACCGGTAAGCCGAGTCAGGAAACGGCAATCGAGGCGCTACGCCATCAGGTCTTCGATTACTTGACCAAGCCGTGCCGATTGGCGGATATCGCTGGACTGCTGGGCCGAGTCAACGAACGCAGGCAGACCAAACGCCAGCTTGCCGCGTTGCAGCATCGACTGCGACGCGCCGAGGGCGATTCAAAATTGGTCGGCAGCGGCAGCTCGATGGATGGCGTCAAACGTTTGATCGCAAAAGTGGCACCGACCGATAGCACGGTGCTGATCCGAGGCGAGACGGGCTGCGGCAAAGAACTGGTCGCACGCGCCGTTCACGAAGCAAGCCTGCGAGCCGATCAGCCACTGGTGGCTGTGAACTGCGGGGCGCTGCCCGAGAACCTGATCGAGAGCGAGTTGTTCGGTCATTGTCGTGGCGCTTTCACAGGCGCTGACACGGCAAGGACTGGTTTGTTCGAGGTCGCCGACGGAGGAACGATCTTCCTGGATGAAATCGGCGAGCTGCCTCTTTCGATGCAAGCCAAGCTGTTACGCGTTCTGGAAACAGGTGACATTCGTCGCTTGGGTGACAATCAGACAGTGCATGTCGACGTTCGTATCGTTTGCGCGACCCATCGTGACCTTGAGCTGATGGTGGAGGAGGGGACATTTCGTGAAGACCTGATGTTCCGCATCAATACATTTGAGATTGGCGTGCCCCCACTGCGAGAGCGACCGGAGGATTTCCCGCTGCTGGCGACACACCTGTTGCGACGGCATCGTTCCGATGGAAGTGATGATGTCCTGTTTACCGATGCCGCGATGAAAGAACTGCAAGCTCATCAATGGCCCGGGAACGTTCGCGAGCTCGCCAACGTCGTGGAGCACTCTGCGATTTTGTGTGAGTCGTTGCCCATCGATACCGATGATCTACCAAGGCACTTTGGCAAACGTCAGTTGCGAAAAGAGATTCGTGACGCTGGACCGATGACGCTGCGAGAATTGGAAATGGTGGCCATCGATAAAGCGATCGAACGCAACGATGGCAACAAACCGGCCGCGGCAGAAGAATTGGGCGTGAGTTTAAAGACGCTCTACAACAAGCTCAACGCTGCGGAAGAAAAACGGCAAGCTGGTTAGAGTCTGTCACAGGCTTTATCCGTCGAACTCGATTCGCAACGCGTTGCATAAACGCTCAATCTGCTCAATGTCGTTGTACGCTTGCAGCGACACGCGAAGCAGTTGTTGGTTGATTGCCGGCATTTCGAAGATCGGCAATTCCAGGTGGTAATCGTCGAACAATTTGGAACACAGGTCGTCGATGGACGGGAACCGTCGCTGAGCTGAATCGGGAAGCGGGATCGACGCCAGCGATCCGATCATGCTGTCCGGCGCGGGACAATCGAAGTGAAGTGCCTCGCAGAGCATGCTGCGAGCGATGATCGCTTTGGTTTGGTTCGCTTTCATCAATGCATGGATCCCACCTGGCATCAACGAATTGAGGAAGTCGATCGCAGCCGGGACGCTGAGCAGTGGCGTGGGATCAAACGTTCCATTCCAATCGAACTCGGCGATGAATCTTGAGCGGTCGGGGCGATCCCGATTTGCAGCGTGACTGATCACGGTGGGCCGAACGTTGGCTTGATGCTCGGGGCGTACGTAGAGAAACCCGGAAACTTTGGGGCCGCAAAGCCACTTGTGGTGGTTGGCCGTGTAGTAGTCAGCATCCAATTCGGTCAAATCAAGCGGGATCATGCCGGGGGCATGCGCACCGTCGACCAAGACTGGGATGTCGCGTGAATGTGCCGCTGCGATGATCGCGGGCAGTGGAAAGACAAGTCCGGTCGGACTGGTGACATGGTCGACGAGCAAGAGCTTTGTCCGACCCGTCAATTCGCTCTCGATTGCTTCGATGACTTCGTTCTCGGATCGCAGCGGAAACGGAATCTTCGCAACGCGGAGGTTGCCTTCTGCACGCTGGATCGCGAACCGCGCCGCGTTGTTGCAGGCGTTGTAGCCGTGATCCGTGCAAACGATCTCGTCACCCGCCCTCAGTTTCATCGAACGGACGACGGCGTTGACGCCATCGGTCGCGTTGCGAACAAAGGCAATGTCGCTGGCCGGCGCGTTGACGAGTCGCGACAAGCAGGATCGGACAGCGTCGAGTTTTGGCTCCAATTCCCTTTCGGGCGCGAGGAAGCGGATCGGGTCGGATTCCAGTTCGCGGCGCAATCGGTG